>SLAT01000312.1 GCA_007126715.1 Roseinatronobacter sp. | reverse complement strand
TGACGCCGGAATTGGGGTCGCCTTCGGCGGTGAAGGCATAAAGCCCACGCCCGATTTCAGTGAAGCTTGTTTTCTTCTCGGTCATGTCGCCTTGAGAGGCAAAAGCTTTAGCCATAAGTCTTTCCTTCGTCTGTTGCGCCGGTTGAAAGGACGGGTGCCTCCGGCGGGAGTATTTGGAGCAAGAAAATGTCAGCGTTCATACGGGTCTGTCAGAGCAGGTAGAACTGTACCCTCGCAGGTGCCGAAGCCGATGCGGTAGCCATCGCCCTGTGTGGCACCGCGCAGGGTGATTGTGTCGCCATCTTCCAAAAAGCTGCGGGTGATGCCGCCCGCCTGTATGGGTTCCTTGCCACCCCAGCCAAGTTCCAGCAGGCTGCCGCGGCTGTCTTTGGTGGGGCCGGAAATGGTGCCCGATCCGAGCAGGTCGCCCACGCGCATCGGACAGCCGCTGGTGGTGTGATGGGCCAGTTGCTGCGCACTGGAATAATACATCTCGCGGTAATTGGTGCGTGCGATGGTCACGGACTGCCCATCATGCGATGTCAGATCGACTTGCAGGGCGATGTCATAGAGCATTGGGCCGCGCTCTTGCAGATGGGGCAAGAGCGGCACCTCTCGCGCGGGTGTCGAGACGCGGAAAGGTTCCAGTGCGGCGCGCATGATGATCCAGGGGCTGATGCTGGTGGCCGTTGCTTTGGCCTGAAACGGGCCAAGGGGTTGATATTCCCACGCCTGAATGTCGCGCGCCGACCAGTCGTTCAGCAGCACATAGCCAAAGATCATCTGGTCCGCTTCGGCCACAGTGACCGGCCCATTGCTGGCTTGCCCGACGATCGCGCCCAGTTCCAGTTCCAGATCGAACCGGGCCGAGGGTGCGAAGCGGGGTTTTGCGTCATCCGGGCCTTTGATCTGCCCCCAAGGGCGACGCACCGGGCTGCCTGATACCACCACGGAAGACGCGCGGCCATTGTAGCCGATGGGAATATGCAGCCAGTTTGGTGGCAGCGCATTCTCAGCCCCGCGAAACATGGTGCCGACATTGGTGGCATGGTGGCGGCCAGCATAGAAATCGGTGAACTCTGCGACTGTGAAGGGCATATGCATCCGCGCGCCGTGCATCGGGTGCAGGAACGGTGCGACCTGATCCTGTTCTGGCGCGGCTTCGCGCAACAGGTCCGTCAGCCGTGCGCGCAAAGCTGCCCAGACCGCAGGGCCAAGCGCCATAAGCTTGTTCCAGCCGGGCTGGTCGAGCACGGGCATGTCACCAAGTCGCAGCAGTCCTGCCTCTTCCAGCCCTGTCGCATCGAGGATCTGATCGCCGATTGCGACGCCACATCGATATGTGCCACCAGTTGAGAACACACCAAGCGGCAGATTGTTCAGCGGAAAGTCGCATTCAGGCTGATTTGCAGCCTCAAGCCATGCGCGGATCAAGGGCATCATGCGCTCCTTTCAGGTGGAAGCGGGGGGCAGTGCGGGGCCGCCGCGGGTGAGGCAAGGGAACCCAAACCTGCTTTGCACATTTATTCAACATACCTTTTGGATAAGTTAGGAGCACCCAATGCCAACACCAGTTGAAACACTTTCTACCCTCTACACGACCGTTGTCGACGCCGTGAAGGGCTATGAAGAGGCTGCGAAAATTGCCAAGCGCGACCAGATTGGCACTATGTGCGCAGAGTTGAAGAAGACCCATATGGGCCATGCGCATGATATTGCTGGCTTGTTGCTGGAGCGTGGAGAGCGCCCTGATGCGGACGGATCTTACATGAGTGTCGTGCACAAGATTGTCCTGAACGCGCGCTTTATGATTACCGCAGATGAAGAAAGCCTGTTGCCCGGATTGCGTGACGGTGAAAAACGCCTGCTTGAAGTCTATGACGATACTTTGCGCGAGGCTGAAATCGCGGCGGGCGCCTTCCAGCCTGCCGAAATTGAAGTTTTGAAGGCCCATCGAGATCACATTGTTGGCAATATCGGCAAGATTGATACTCATATGCAGACGGTCGCCTGAAGCAGCCCCCCTTCCGTTTGGCGGAAGGGGTGATGGGTGGGAGATACGTGAAGTCACTTTACCCCCGGCGTCCCGTCAAACTTTTTCTCAAGACTGTCCCAGCAGTCGATATAATCGTCCTGAAGGGGCGCCTCGCTCGCGGCGAAAGGCGTCAGATGTTGCGGGAAGCGTGTCTCGAACATGAAGGACATTGTATTGTCCAGTTTCTCGGCTTGCAGCTTTGCATTCGAGGCGCCCTCGAATGCGTTGTTGTCTGGGCCGTGGGGCAGCATCATGTTGTGCAGGGACATCCCGCCGGGCACGAAGCCCTGCGGCTTGGCGTCATATTGTCCGTAAATATTGCCCATCAACTCGGACATGATGTTTTTGTGATACCACGGCGGACGGAAAGTGTTTTCGGCCACCATCCAGCGTTCGCGGAACAATACGAAATCAATATTTGCTGTACCGGGCACGCCCGAAGGTGCCGTCAGAACTGTGAAGATGGACGGGTCTGGATGGTCGAACAGGATCGCCCCAACCGGGCAATAGGTGCGCAGGTCGTATTTGACCGGCGCATAATTGCCGTGCCACGCCACAACATCCAGCGGTGAATGACCGATCTGGCATTCGTGGAACTGGCCGCACCATTTGATCGTCAGAACCGAGGGGGTTTCGCGGTCTTCAAACGCGGCCACAGGGGCCTTGAAGTCACGCCGGTTGGCCATGCAATTTGCACCAATCGGCCCGCGACCCGGCAGCTCGAATTTCTGGCCGTAATTTTCGCAAACAAAACCGCGGCACGGACCTTCGAGCACTTCAACCCGGTAGACCAGCCCGCGTGGAAGTATGGCGATTTCCTTGGGTTCAAGGTCGATCACGCCCAGTTCGGTGCAAAAGCGCAGCCGCCCTTCTTGCGGGACGACCAGCAATTCGCTGTCGGCCGAGAAGAAATAGGCATCTTTCATCGACTCGGTGACAAGATAGATATGGCTGGCCATGCCGACCTGTGTATTCACATCGCCTGCCGTGGTCATGGTGCGCATTCCCGTCAACCATGTCAGCGCCTGATCGCCATGCGGCACAGGGTCCCAACGATACTGGCCAAGGCTGATTACATCCGGGTCTACATAGGGCGCGGATTTCCAATAGGGCATGTCGATTTTGGTGAAGCGCCCCGAATGCTTGACCGAGGGGCGGATGCGATAGCACCATGTCCGCTCGTTCTGGTGGCTTGGGGCCGTGAATGCCGTGCCCGACAATTGTTCGCCATACAGCCCGTAATTGCATTTCTGGGGGCTGTTCATGCCCTGTGGCAGC
>SLAT01000123.1 GCA_007126715.1 Roseinatronobacter sp. | reverse complement strand
AGCCATGCCTAGTCCCCTCCAGCCCCTCGAATCTGGGCCGCAACCTGCGTTGCAATCGCGCGGGCGTCAACCCTGTTGGCGAGGGGGCTGGCTGACATATCCGGGCAGGTCCGTCTTTGGTGTTCGCACCGGGGCTTTGATGCAAGACAGGATAGCGCGCGGCCCTGCCAACGCGGCACGCAATGCCGGGTTTTTCTCGACCGCGCCTTTTACGCGCTCGAACTGCATGACCCCGTCGATCCGCCGGTCCAGGAAATTCCAGGTCGCTTGTGCCTCGGGACTGTCATCGCCCAGCCAGTACAGAACAGTCGTGGAATAGACCCCTGCCAGAGTCGCCCGTTTGGTGTACCAATTGTAATCTGTCGACGTGTCGCCAAGCGTTGTCCAGATCAGGTCGACGGTTCCCCAGATTGCCCGCGCGCCGTCGGGTGCATAGGGAGGAAGCGCAAACAATGTTGTTCCCCGACGGACCAACTCTCTATCCTCAGTCGCTTCGATCCGGGCCCGCACAGCCAGTGCGATACGGTCGCGAAAGCGCAAGTGGCTCAGATCCTCCGAGGCCAGCCTTGCAGCCATCTGCGAATCGCCGCGCCGATGATAGGCAAGCGCCAGATCAACCCCGCCGCGCGGAAACAGTGCCCGCGCCGTGGCAAGGTCGATCCCCGCATCACTGGCAGCCGCTTTCAATGCTTCATCACTCCAGCCGTCAAAAGGAACATGAAGAAGGGCGGCATCCAGCAAGGTATCGGTCTGATCATTCATGTCATTACTCCGTTTCAGCTTGTGGCTGGACATAGCGCGCGCGTTTTGCTAGACGACCCATTCCTGCGCTTGAACGCAACTCTAACTTGGAAAGGTGGTGAAAACCACATGCAGGTATCTGTTCGCGACAACAATGTCGATCAGGCACTTCGTGCGCTGAAGAAGAAGCTCCAGCGTGAAGGTGTGTTTCGTGAAATGAAGCTCAAGCAGCATTTCGAGAAACCGTCCGAGAAGAAAGCCCGCGAGAAGGCCGAAGCAATTCGCCGTGCGCGCAAACTGGCGCGCAAGAAGGCGCAACGTGAAGGCGGTCTCTAGACCGGCGAGAACCAATGTCAGGGCCATTGCCCAGACTTTGTAAGAGCGACCCCCGAAGGCATGGCCTGCGGGGGTTTTTCTTTGGGATCACGTCACATGCCGATCATGTTGTTTCAACAAGCCGCGGCTTTGTTATGCACCTTAAGTGCCTGCCTTCATTGCCGTGCCGGTCGCCAGCCTGCCGCACGTGCCTCGGCCTCTGAACAAAACCAGCGCGTCTGATCGCTGCGCATTGTCACCTGATCGTAATGGCGTTGTCCGGGCAGGTGATAGATCCGCCCGTTGGACGAAACATTGCCCTTTATGGTGCAATCCGGCGATGGCGGCACCGTCGAAGCCGAAATGGGAACCGTCGACCGCGTTGGCTCGCAAAATCCTGCTATAGGGTTCAGCGGCCCGCTATAGAGCCCTGCATTTACGCGTTTGGCGTGCTGCTCTGCACGCAGATAAGTCTGTTCTTGACCCTGTTCGCGTGCGAAACGCAGGCAAGGGCGGACGGCACCAGCCTCGATCAGCGCCACAGCCACATCCTGACCGCCCATGTAGCATCGGCCAACGATGCGATCATAACTTCTTTGCCCAAGATCGACGCATTGCAGGATTTCGTCTGCCAGCATGGCCTGTGCCATATCTTTCGCCCAGACACCACAAGCCCAGCGCTGGCCTGAATTGTCCAAGCATTCTTCGTTCATTTCCGGGGCGTCAATGCCACCAAGGCGAATACGCTGACCTGCAACTTCCAGCGTATCCCCGTCAATGACGCGCGGAATGCCCGCAAGCTCTCGCTGCGCCGCCCAGACAGGCATCGCCAGCAATGCGCAGACAAATAGTGAACAAATCCTTAACATGGCTAAAGACATGCCCCAGATCACACCCCTGGGTCAAAGGTTTTGTTAACCTTTCATTAACTTTTATTAATTCGGGTCAGTTCGCAGCTTGCTTAGGGTTCAGCGTTGCGCATTTGCCCAGTCTGGATGCACCCAAGGTTCCAGATTCTCTGCTGGCAGGGACCGGCCCAGAATATGATCGGCAATCTTCTCTCCCACCATGATCGAAGGCGCGTTCAGGTTCCCGTTCGTGATCCGCGGGAAAATCGAACTGTCGGCGACGCGCAGCCCATCGACACCAATCACACGCCCCTGAGCATCAACCACGGCCCAAGGATCACTGGCCCGCCCCATACGCGCCGTGCCGCAAGGATGATAAGCACTTTCAACATGCGACTTAATAAACCCGTCTAGTGCGTCATTATCCTGAATATCAGCGCCTGGCTGAAGCTCATCACGGATGAAAGGCTGGAATGCCGCCTGCCCCATGACCTCGCGTGTCAGGCGGATACAGGTGCGAAAATCTTCCCAATCTTGCGGATCACTCATATAGTTGAAGCAGATGCGTGGCGCGTCGCGCGCATCTGCCGAGCGCAGCTTGACCCAACCGCGACTGGCAGAGCGCATCGGCCCAACATGCGCCTGAAACCCATGCCCCTGCGCAGCAGCCTTGCCATCATAGCGCACGGCTATGGGCAGAAAATGATACTGTATGTCGGGGTAGTCCACCCCTGCGCGCGATCGGATAAAGGCGCAGGCCTCAAACTGGTTCGACGCGCCCGGCCCCTTGCGCGCAAACAGCCATTGCGCCCCGACCCACGCCTTGCCGGGCAAATTCCAGTATTTATAAAGCGTGATGGGCTGGCTTGCGGAATATTGCAGGTATAATTCCAGATGATCTTGCAGGTTCTGCCCCACACCCGCCCGGTCCGCCCGAACGTCAATTCCATGTTCCGCCAAATGCGCGGCAGGGCCAATGCCCGAAAGCATTAGCAGTTTTGGCGTATTGATGCTGGAGGCGGCCAGCACCACCTCGCGGCGGGCTGTGACCTCGCGTCCATCTTGCAAGCGCACCCCACAGGCGCGGTTTTCGGTATCAAAAACCACATGTGCCACCTCGCCACGCAATAGCTTTGCGCGCCCGGTAGCCAGTGCGGGCCGCAGATAAGCACGCGCGGCAGACCAGCGCTGGCCCTGCCAGATCGTGGCCTCCATCGCGCCGAACCCTTCTTGCTGCCCGCCATTGTAATCGTCGGTCACGCTGTAACCTGCTTGGCGACCTGCCTCGATAAATGCATCGAACAGAGGGTTTTCCCTTGCGCCGCGGCTGACATGGACTGGCCCGCCCTGCCCCCGCCACTCTGAGGGGTCGCCCTCTCGCCCGTGCCAATTTTCCATGCGCTTGAAATACGGCAGTACATCCGCATAGCGCCAGCCATCGGCACCCTGTGCTGCCCAGTGGTCATAGTCTCGCGCATGACCGCGCACATATACCATGCCGTTGATGCTGGATGACCCTCCGATCACCCGCCCACGCGGACAGGCCAGCATACGCCCCCCCAGATGCGGCTCTGGCTCGGTCCGATAGCCCCAGTCATAGCGACGCATGTTCATCGGGTAGGACAGAGCGCCAGGCATCTGGATGAACGGACCAGCATCAGAGCCACCCGCTTCGATCACAAGAACAGAGTGTCCGGCCTCGGCCAGCCTGTAGGCAACCGCAGACCCGCCAGAGCCCGCGCCTACGACAATATAATCTGCCTCTGTCATCCTGTTCCCCTGAAGTTCACGAAACCACTATCCCGATAGCCTGCCATTCGAGGCACAGCGGGTTGACTGGTCGCGCGGGCCGTCAGGCCCGCCAATACTATCGCTTCGCGCCACTTGGCGCGGCAATTCGGTCAGACCAGCGCGACCGGGTGCACCGCTCAATAGGGCGACTCCACATCACCCAGCCCCAGATAGACGGACTTGATCCGGGTATAATGCTCCAACGCAGCATGCCCGTTCTCGCGGCCCACGCCACTGGCCTTGACCCCGCCAAAAGGCATTTCCACCGGGGTCAGGTTATAGGCATTGATCCAGCAGGTTCCCGCCTCTAGCTGCGCAACCACGCGATGCGCGCGCGAGATGTCGCGCGTGAACACACCTGCAGCCAGACCATATTCTGTGTCATTCGCGCGCGCGATGACATCCGCCTCGTCTTCGAAATCCAGCACTGCCATGACAGGGCCGAATATCTCTTCGCGGGCAATCACCATCTGGTCTGTCACATCGGCGAAGAGTGTGGGTTGCACAAAACAGCCGGTCGTCCCCTCTCGCTTGCCCCCACAGACCATCCGCGCGCCCTCTGCCTTTCCTTGTTCAATATAGCCAAGAACCTGCGCCATCTGTCTTTCGGACACCATTGGCCCGATCTGCGTTGCCTCATCCAGCGGGTCGCCCATAGTCACCGCCTCGGTGCGCGCAGCCAGTTTGTCCAGAAAAGCCGCTTTCACGCGATGGTGCACAAACACCCGCGTCCCGTTCGAACAAATTTGCCCGGCGGAATAAAAATTCGCCAGCATCGCGGCGCCCACAGCATTGTCGAGATCGGCATCCTCAAAAATAATCAGAGGCGATTTGCCGCCCAGTTCCATCGTGGCGGATTTGATCCCTTCGGCGGCAGCGGCATAGACCTTGCGGCCTGTAGGCACCGAACCCGTCAGCGAGACTTTCGCCACGCGGGGATCACGGACAAGCGCCGCGCCGACATCCCCCATCCCCTGCACAACATTGAACACCCCATCGGGCAAGCCCGCCTCTTGCAGAATTTCTGCCAAGGCCAGTGCAGACAAGGGTGTCAACTCCGAGGGTTTGAACACCATTGCATTTCCAAAGGCCAATGCAGGGGCCGCTTTCCAGCAGACGATCTGCATAGGGTAGTTCCAGGCCCCGATGCCAACGCAAACGCCCAAAGGCTCGCGCAGGGTATAGGCCATGTCTTGCCCCAGCGCGATGGTCTGGCCCGTAACGGTTGCGGCGAAGCCACCGAAATACTCCAACGCATCCGCGCCGGAGGCCGCATCAGCCACAAGTGTTTCCTGCAAAGGCTTGCCGGTATCCAGCGTCTCCAGCACCGACAATTCGTGATTGCGCGCGCGGATGATATCCGCCGCACGGCGCAAGACGCGCCCACGTTCAACCGGTGGGCGCGCGGCCCAGTCCTTCTGCGCCGCAACCGCAGCATTCACTGCCCTTTCGACCACCTCAGGTGTTGCAGCGTGAAGTTGTGCGACGACTTCGCCGGTGGCAGGAAAGACGCTGTCAAAACGGGCCCCCGCCTGATCCTCGGTCCATGTGCCTGCAATGAAATGGCTGGCTTTTGGTTGTGCTCTCATCGTTTCTCTCCTGCGATGGCGGCCTCGATCCAACTCAAAACCTGCTGTGCAGCGCGCGCCCCATCCGGCTCTCCTGTGCCCAAGGCCTCGTACAGGTAGACACCGTCGATCATTGCCGCTGCTCCTTCAGCCAGCTGCGCCGCGCGTGCGCCCACCATCGGGCGCAGCACGAAGCGCAAATTGGACCTGAGCCGCGCCTGATACACACGCAAAAGGCGCGCCGCTTCCGGGTTGCGCTGTGCCATGACGTAGAAATTCAGCCACGCCGCAACGACCTCGCGCCGGAAATTGCTGCCGGTAAAGGACACGAGAATCAGCGCGCGTAAACGCCGCTGCGGGGTTTCTGCCGCCACCAATGCCCCGCGAATCTCTGCCCCATAGACAGACAGGACATGGCGCATTGCCGCCAGAAACATCTGATCCTTGGACCCGAAATAATGGTGCGCCAGCGCAGATGACATTCCCGCGCGCTTGGCGATCCGGCTAACTGTCACATCCAGCGAACCTGTTTGCCCGATCTCGACAATCGCGGCCTTGATCAATGCGTCGCGCCTGATAGGCTCCATCCCGAGCTTCGGCATTTTGTTAACCTGCAATCCAGAGTCAGTTTTTCGTTGCAGAATGACTAGCCGATTGTTTATTGATTGGTCAATCAAGAAAAAACTGTAACCGGGAGAGATGAAATGAACCTTCGCCTGACGACCTTCGCCACTGCGGCCACATTGGCCGCCGCTCCGGCCTTTGCAGAGTGCACATCCGTAACATTCTCGGATGTCGGCTGGACCGACATCACCGCCACGACAGCAGTCGCCACAACTCTGCTGGGCGCTCTCGGATATGAAACTACCACGCTGGTTCTATCGGTGCCTGTTACATACACCTCCATGGCAAATGGCGATGTCGATGTTTTCCTTGGAAACTGGATGCCTACAATGGAGGCAGACATTGCCCCCTATCGTGACGCGGGCACTGTCGATACGGTGCGCCGGAACCTTGCCGGGGCAAAATACACGCTCGCCACCAACACCCATGGGGCTGCCTTGGGCATTTCTGGTTTCGAAGATATCGTCACGCACGCAGAAGCGCTTGAAAACCGGGTCTACGGGATTGAACCTGGCAATGACGGCAACCGCCTCATCCTCGATATGATAGAGGCCGATGCCTTTGGCCTTAGCGGGTTCGAAGTCGTCGAAAGCTCCGAGCAGGGAATGCTGGCACAGGTCGCACGGGCCGACCGGCGCGGCGAAGCTGTCGTCTTTCTGGGGTGGGAACCGCACCCGATGAATGCCAGTTTCGACATGACCTATCTGAGCGGTGGAGATGACTGGTTTGGCCCTGACTTCGGCGGGGCTGAAGTCTATACCAACACCCGCGCCGGACTGGTCGACGAGTGCCCCAATCTGGGTGTGTTCCTCAACAATCTGGAATTCACACTAGAGATGGAAAACGAGATCATGGCCGCCATTCTGAATGACGGAACAGAGCCTGAAGCCGCCGCAATGGTATGGCTCTCGGCCAATCGTGACGCCATTGGGCCTTGGCTGGAGGGCGTTACCACGCGCGACGGCGGTGACGCGCATGACGCTGTTATGGCCGCGCTAGACTGATAGAGGGAAACCCGACAGGCCCCGGACACCCTCCGGGGCCTGTTGCCTTGGCATGAGAACACGATGTCTGACTTTCTGACCAGACCTATTACCGACGCAAAAATCCCGGTCGGGCGTAGCGTCGCCAATGCATTTAATTGGCTTCAAGATACATTCATCACCGCCTTTGACAGGCTGGAGGCGGGTCTGCGTGGCATTATCGGCCTGCTGGCGCAGGCTTTGCAAGGCCCGCACCCTTTTGCCGTCATTGTGGGGTTCTGTGCCATCACATGGGTATTGCAGCGCAAGCTTGTGCCCGTCGCCATCGTTGCCGCCTGCGCGCTGTTCGCACTGAACCAGGGCTATTGGGTTTTGACAATGCAAACCCTGACGCTGGTGATTGCCTCTTGCATCGTGTGCATGGGGGTTGGTGTTCCGCTGGGCATATACGCGGCCCATCACCCCCGCTTCTACCGCGCGCTGACCCCCGTGCTTGACCTGATGCAGACATTGCCCGTCTTTGTCTATCTTATCCCGGTACTGGTCCTGTTCGGTCTGGGCATGGTGCCCGGGCTGGTCGCGACGGTTATATTTGCCATGCCGGCGGCCATCCGCCTGACGGAATTGGGCATCCGTTCCACCCCGACCGCACTGTCAGAAGCCGCAACCGCCTTTGGCGCGACCACGGCCCAGCGGATCTGGAAGGTTGAACTGCCCTATGCCTTTCCGCAGATCATGGCCGGATTGAACCAGACCATCATGCTGTCACTGTCGATGGTGGTGATTGCCGGGCTGGTTGGCGCCCCCGGTCTTGGCGTCTCGATCGTGCGCGCCCTAAACACAGTGAATGCCAGCCTCGGGTTTGAGGCGGGCGCCGTCATCGTCGCGGTGGCAATCATGCTCGACCGGATGCTGCGCGTGGAGGTGAAGCGATGACACTTCCTGCCGTGCGGTTCCAGAATGTCTCGATCGTCTTTGGTGCCAAGCCGCAAAAAGCCATTGCCCTGATGGACTCGGGCCAGAGCCGCGACGAGATCAAGCGCGCAACGGGACAGGTTCTGGGCGTGCATGATTGCACGCTTGATGTCGGTATGGGCGAAATCGTCGTGCTGATGGGCCTGTCGGGATCGGGCAAGTCAACCCTATTACGTGCGGTCAACGGCCTGAACCCCATCGTGCAAGGTGATGTTCTGGTGAATGACGGGACAGAGTTGATCTCTGTCCCGAAGGCCAGCCGCGCGAAGCTGCGGCAATTGCGTATGAAAAGCGTGGCGATGGTGTTTCAGCAATTCGGCCTGCTACCGTGGCGTTCGGTGCGCGAGAATGTCGGGTTGGGGCTGGAACTGGCGGGCATGGGCGCGCGGGAACGACGCGAAAAGATAGATGCACAACTTGAACTGGTTGGATTGACGCAATGGGCCGATCAGCCCGTCAGTGCGCTGTCAGGGGGGATGCAGCAGCGCGTTGGACTGGCGCGCGCATTTGCAACCGATGCCCCCATTTTGCTCATGGATGAACCCTTCTCGGCGCTCGACCCCCTGATCCGTGCCCGCCTGCAAGATGCATTGCTTGAATTGCAGGCCCGTTTGCAACGCACCATCATCTTCGTCAGCCATGATCTGGACGAAGCGTTCAAACTGGGTAACCGGATCGCCATTCTCGAAGGCGGGCGCATGATCCAATGTGGCACACCCTCCGAAATCTTCTCAAACCCCGCCAATGATTATGTGGCTGATTTCGTGGCGAATATGAACCCACTTGGCGTGTTGCGCGCCCGCGATGCACTGATCTCCAGCGCCACCATCCCAGAGGGTCATCGCATAGATATTGGCACACCTATTCGACAGGTCATGGAACAGTTCGACCAGGCCAATGATACGCTTGGCGTGTGGGACGGCGCGCAGTTTGTCGGCCATGTCACGCGCGCATCTGTCATGGAGGCATTAACGGCCAGACGCAGCACGCACTGACCCCGGGCCAATTCACCCTTGTACAAATATCCATAACAGGCCAGCGCCGCGCGTTCGGGCTGTGGTTAGTCGGCCCAGTCCGGTTTGCGCTTGTCAAGAAAGGCTGAAATCCCCTCTTCCGTGTCGCGCCAGAGCATATTCTCCACCATGACGGCCCCGGCATGGGCATAGGCATCTGCCACATCCATTTCGGCTTGCTGATAGAATGTCTGCTTACCGATCCGCACCGCCGATGACAGCTTGGCGGCAAGTGTTGCTGCAAGCTGGTCGGTATGGGCCCGTAAATCGGAATGGGGCACAACATGATTGACCAGCCCCAGCGCTTGCGCCCGTTCTGCATCAATGAACGTGCCGGTGGTCAGCATCTCGAAGGCCGCCTTGCGTGGTATATTGCGCGTGAGCGCCACCATCGGCGTGGAACAGAACAACCCGATATTCACGCCGTTCACTCCAAAGCGCGTGCCTTCAGCCGCAACGGCCATGTCACAGGATGCGACAAGCTGGCAGCCTGCGGCGGTGGCAATGCCATGCACTTCGGCGATGACGGGCTGCGGCAGTGCCGGGATCATCAGCATGACCTCGGTGCAGCGGGCGAAAAGATCCGCGAAATAAGCAGCCCCCTTATCCGCGCTCGCACGACCGGCCTGCATTTCACCCAGATCATGGCCCGCACAAAAGGCCTTGCCCACACCTGAAAGAATGATCACGCGCACGCTCCGGTCCTCGCCCAGTGCGACCAGTTTTGACTTCAAGGCCGCGAGCATTGCATCAGATAGCGCATTCAGTTTCCCGGGCCGGTTCATTTCCAGCCGCGCCACGCCATCCGTTACGTCACAGCGCAAAATTTCATCTTCCATCTTGCCAACCCTTCTGCTTTTGATGCGAGTGTAGACATATAACATGTTCAGGAAAACCCCGTAGCGCGCATGATCAGGAGGAACAGGTGACAGCATCAACCCTGCAAATGGACCGCGCGGCATTGACGCAGTTCCTTGAATCCGAATTCCCACAAGTGGCCCAGATGTTTGCCATCGACACAGTCGCCCCGATGGAAGCGACGATACGGCTGTTGAATGATGAACGCCACTTGCGGCCCGGCGGTACGGTTTCGGGTCCGGCGATGTTCGCACTGGCCGATGTGTCGGTCTATCTTGCCATCATGGCCATGATTGGCCCAAAGGCCCTTAGCGTGACCACGAATTGCGCGATCGACTTCATGCGCAAGCCAATAGCCGGGGTTGATCTGATCTGCAAGACCCGCTTGCTGAAACTGGGGCGCGTGCTGGCAGTTGGCGATTGTCTGATCTATTCCGAAGGTCATGATGCAGCCGTCGCAAGGGCCTCTTTGACCTATTCAATTCCCCCGGACAGATAACGCGCATCCGACAAGAATTGGCCCGCTCAACGCCTTGCCAAATCAGCACGGCCTTATGCCACGCGCCTTCCCTGCGACACTTGCGCCTGATAGGGACGCATCAACGACCCTACCCGAGAGGCCCTCATGACCCCTGCTGCCCGCCTTCAGGCCGCTGCCGAAATTCTGGACCAGTCTCTGAACGGCATGCCCGCCGAACAGTGCCTGACCCGCTGGGCCCGCAACAGCCGCTATGCGGGGTCCAAGGACAGGGCCGCGATACGTGATATCGTCTATGACGCGCTGCGGTGCAAACGCTCTTACGCGCATCTGGGGGGCGCGGAAACAGGCAGAGGGCTGATCCTTGGGGCTTTGCGTGCCCGGGGTGAGGATCTTGCGCTGTATTTCACAGGCGAAGGCCATGCCCCAGCCCCCCTTATTCTGCTTGAGGCAGATTTCACCGCCCAACCCATGCCGGAACTCGTCGCGCTTGACTGTCCTGATTGGCTGGCCCCGGATTTGAAAACCAGTCTCGGTCCAGATTTCACGCCTGTTCTTGAAAGCCTCCGCCAACGCGCGCCAGTGTTTCTGCGCGTGAATGCGGCACGCATCAGCCGCGAACAGGCGATCGCTCTTCTTGCGCAGGACGGGATTGGCGCGCAACCCCACCCGCTTGCACCAACCGCGCTAGAGGTCGTCAACAATCCGCGCGCGATACAGCGGTCGCGGCCATATCTGGATGGTCTGGTAGAATTGCAAGACGCCGCCTCGCAAGCGGTCATATCCGAACTGCCGGACATGCAGGGCCAGACCGTACTTGATTATTGCGCGGGCGGGGGCGGCAAGGCTTTGGCCCTGGCGGCGCTTGGCGCGAAGGTCACCGCGCATGACGCAAATCCGGCACGGATGCGGGACTTGCCGCTCAGAGCCGCGCGCGCACAAGTCGACATTGCACTGAGCGAGCAGCCTGATGGCAGGTTTGACCTTGTTGTGGCTGACGTGCCCTGCTCTGGCTCGGGCAGTTGGCGGCGCAGCCCGGCCGGGAAATGGGCGCTGACCCGCGATGCTCTGGACCAGCTTCACCTTGTGCAAGCGCAGATTCTCGATAATGCACGGTCGCATATGCGCCCTGATGGTTGGCTGGCTTATGTCACCTGTTCAATGCTCGCGTCTGAGAACCAACAGCAAATCGAAGCTTTCCTTGACAGAACACCGGAGCTTCAACTTGCGAAGGATCTGCAACTCACCCCACTGGATGGAGGCGACGGTTTTTACATGTCCCTGATGAAAGCGCGTGCGACTTGATGGAAACGCGCGTTTTTGTTAAAGGCCAATCACACTGACTGCATTTTCACGTTAACTTGAACTTAACGAATTTCCAGCAAAGACTTTATTTGCTGATAATATTGAGGTTTCCGTTGCGCTTTACAGGTTTGCAATTTCTGGGGCGCGAGCTGGCACGGACCGCCGTCGCACTTCCCGGAACATCGTTGGTGATCTTGGCGCTTGTCGGGATTGTGCTTGGCATTTTCGGATTGTCCTCGGATTCCTCGGCAACAGCCCTCAGCGCTCTGACTGCGGGAACCGCAATGCTCATCTTGGCAATCCTTGTCTGGGCGGGCAAGCAGCTCACGGCTGCAAACCGGCGCCACGACCTGCACCGTTTAGCCCAGCTTCTCGGAGAGAGTGAAACGGCCTATATCTTGACCGATGACGATACCGGCAAGATTTATTGGCATAACACCGCAGCAGCCGAGCATTTTGGCATTACTCTGCCTCAGGATCTCAGCACCATTTTAGGTGACTTGCACGCTGCCCCGGAAAAGTTTGTTACACGCCTGCATGACCTTGCAACCGCAACGGGCAGCGCCGAACATCACCTCCAACTCCAAAACGCGAGCAGAGTTTACCATGTCAAGAAACTGGATGGCGATCAGTTTCTGTGGCGCATCACGCTGGAAAAGGAAACAGACACGCGTGAAGATTTGCCTTTTGAATGCGTGCAATTCTCGGCAGATGGTGAACTTCAGCATGTCAGCGCAGCTTTGCGCAAAACATTTCCGACCAAGGCCACATCGCTT
>SLAT01000030.1 GCA_007126715.1 Roseinatronobacter sp. | reverse complement strand
TTATGTCTTTCACGATGTCCCTCAGGCCCGTTTATCTATCGGCCTGATCTCGCCTGATTTCATGCGCATGAGGTAGCTGTTTAACTCCTGCTTGACGACCGGCATCAGAAAATACAGCGCGATTATATTCACGACAGCCATTGCAAACAGCGCTGCATCAGAGAAGTCGATCACGGCATCAAGGCTGGACACAGCCCCGATGAAGATAAACACGCAGAAAATGACCTTGAACGCCATCTCTTTCGTGGCACCTTCGCCAAACATATAGGTCCAAGACTTCATACCGTAATATGACCACGTGATCATGGTCGAGAAGGCGAACAGAAACACTGCCAATGACAGCGCATAGGGCGCCCAGCCAAACGCCGACCCGAATGCCGCCGAGGTGATCGGAACACCGCCCGATGCCCCGCTCGCGGTTGCTATGCGCCCCGCATCATCCAGAATGTAGCGCCCCGTCTCTGCATCAATAAGTAATTGTTGTGTAATGATAATAACCAGCGCTGTCATGGTACAGATGATTACCGTGTCGATGAAGGGTTCCAGCAATGCGACAAAGCCTTCGGTGACCGGCTCTTTGGTGCGCACGGCGGAATGGGCAATCGGCGCCGAACCGATTCCAGCTTCATTCGAGAAGGCCGCGCGCCGGAACCCCTGAATAATCGCCCCGACAATGCCGCCGACAATGCCTGTATCGGTGAAAGCTCCGCGAAAAACCTCGCCAAACGCCCACAGGATCATGTCCGCATTCATTAGCAGAATCAGCATTCCGACAAGAAAGTAGCCGACCCCCATGAAAGGAACGATTTTTTCCGTCACTCGCGCGATTGATCTGATCCCGCCCACGATGACGGCAAAGACGATACCCGAGAGCACCAACCCAGTGACCCATGTGGGAATGCCCAACACGCTATGCACCTGACTGGCCGCCTGATTGGCCTGAAACATGTTCCCGCCGCCAAGTGCACCAAGCACGCAGAAGATCGAGAACAGCACCGCCATGAAGCCCCCCAGCGGAAGACCACGCTCGGCAAAGCCTTTGCTGATGTAATACATCGGCCCGCCCGAAACCGTACCATCCGGGTATTCGTTGCGGTATTTTACACCCAATGTGCATTCGGTGAATTTTGTTGCCATCCCCAACAGGCCGGCAAGGATCATCCAGAATGTTGCACCAGCCCCGCCAATGGAAACCGCCACTGCGACCCCGGCAATGTTGCCAAGCCCAACCGTCCCCGACAGCGCGGTTGCCAACGCTTGGAAATGAGTGACTTCGCCCATGTCTTTTGGGTCGGAATACTTGCCCCGGACAATTTGCAGCGCCAGACCGAAAGCGCGAATCTGGATGAACCCGAAATAGAGTGTAAAGACCAGCGCACCGACAACCAGCCAGCCAACGATCCACGGGATCGAGGTGCCGGGCAGGTTTGCAAAGATCAGGTTGACAAACCACCCCGTCGAAGCCGCAAACACGCTGTCCACAGCCTGATCAAATCCCGCATGGACAGGCATAGCCAGAAGCCAGAGGGCAACAAGCGCCGCAGCACTAAGTTTCATCGGATATCCCGTGCATGTCATAGATCACCTTACCGCAATCGCCAGATGGGGCCAGTGCCGTATTTAACAGCCTTATCCAGATTGGTGCCGCCTGATAATTAAGCGCATTTACCGATCGCTTAGCGCTGCCTGAATGCGGAGGTATTCGGAGATGTTGTCCAGATTAATCAGCCCGACCAAATCGCCATTTTGCAAAATACAGATCACCTGCACATCTTCACCCTGTTGCAGTGTCTCCATCAACTCTGCCAGATCTGCGTCAGGTGCGGCCGTTACCGCATCGCTCATGATCGCATCAATAGTGCCATCAAGGCCATAATCGCGAAGGCCCCGCAAAATTGCATTCTGGCTGGCCACGCCGACAACCCTGTTTCCGTCAAGAACCGGAAAATCCTTCAACGTGCCCGCCAAAGTCAGATCAACTGCCTTTGAAAGCAACGCGCCGCGATTCAATGTCTGAAAATCGGTGATCATTGCACGCGAAACTGGTTTATGGTGAAGCCGTGTCTCGATCTCGGCGCCGCCAGCCTCAGCAGCAGCCCCGATCCAGATGAAAACCGCGATCAGGATCAGGAACGGATTACCAAAAAGCCCGGCCAATCCGAACACAAGCGCCAGGCTCTGTCCGATGCGCGCCGCCATTTGGGTTGCCCGCAGCCGCCCCATGCGAAAGCTGAGTGCAGCGCGCAGCACCCGCCCGCCATCCATTGGAAACGCCGGAATCATATTGAACACGGCCAGAAATATATTCGCAAACAGAACACTTTGCAGGAAATTTGTGGGCATCAGTGCCGGTGCGGCCATCTCGAAATCTTCGACACTACCGCCGCCACCCAGTCCGAGGATCACGAACAGGACGAAAGCGATTGCGATATTGACGGCTGGCCCCATCAGGGCGACCACAATCTCCTGTCGGGGGTCTTTGGGCATCCGTTCCAATGCTGCCAGCCCACCAATCGGCAGGAGTGTAATGAAACGCGTACCGATCCCGTAGCGCCGCGCCGTCAGCGCATGCCCATATTCATGCAGCACAACGCAGAAAAACAGCACCGCAATAAAACTCAGCCCGAACAATACACCCCAGACTGTTCCCGTCTGCAACCAATAGACCAACCCGATCCAGACAAACAGCAGCGGAAAGGTGGCATGCATAAACAGATCAATACCTGCAAACCGCCCGATCTTAAGCGACCACCCTGTCCATTGCATTGCCGCTCTCCTTCAGCTTGCCGTGATGCTTGAATAGTAGTGACCAAATGCTCAGGTAGCAAAAGACTTTGCGTCTGTTATGCATGTTGTCACATGACGTTGAGCGACCTTGCCTATCGGCACTATCGCTTTCCGGGGAATATCAGCGGCAGCCCCGATGCTCTGGCTTTCTGGTATTCGTCACCTGACAAAAGCTATCAGAAAACAACTTTGAGGGCGTTGCGGACGGTCGATGTTAGCGCGAAGCCGCGCAGCGTCGGGCCGCAGTGCGGCAATGATGGCCTCGGCTGGCGGTCGCACGGTCAGAAGTCCGGTCATCGACAGGGTGCCCGCAAGGATCAATGGTCCCAGAATGGGCGCGCCGAACATCCTCATCCGCTTTGCAATTCGCCAACCCAAAAGGCCCGCAATATTTCGGAAAAAGACATATCCTGTCGTCCCGAACAGAAGTACGAATAGCGGCACCAGCGCAACCGTCAGCGCCATTTCGGGCAAACGCCCCAACAGCTCTGGTGTGACAGACGCGCCAACGGCCACACCAAGAATCGTACGCATCCCGAC
>SLAT01000067.1 GCA_007126715.1 Roseinatronobacter sp. | reverse complement strand
TGGTTTTGATGCAGGTCAAGGTCGTGCCCGTGCTTCTATGTGATCAAGCAACAGGCCATATCGTAGGAGTCGCCAGGTGAGCGTTGAAGACCAAACCCCGCCCCCCCTCTATGCGAAGCGCGAACCCATCTTTCCGCGCCGTATAAAAGGCAGCTTTCGCACCATGAAATGGTGGCTGCTGGCGGTGATGCTGGGCATTTATTACATCGTTCCGTGGATTCGCTGGGACCGTGGCCCGGAAATGCCCAATCAGGCTGTTTTGCTGGATCTGGGCAACAGGCGCTTTTTCTTTTTCATGATCGAGATCTGGCCGCATGAATTCTATTTTGTGGCAGGTCTGCTTATCATGGCCGGGATCGGCCTGTTTCTGTTCACCTCGGCGCTTGGCAGGGTGTGGTGCGGATATGCCTGCCCGCAAACGGTATGGACAGACCTATTCATACAGGTTGAACGCTGGATCGAGGGGGACCGGAACGCCCGGCTACGTTTGCACCGTCAGAACTGGAATGCCGAAAAGATCCGCAAATACGGGTTTAAATGGGTAATCTGGTTCCTGATCGGCATGGCGACCGGGGGCGCATGGGTGTTCTACTTCGCCGATGCTCCGACCCTGTTTGTCGATCTGTTCACAGGCCAGGCGCACCCTATTGCCTATATGACGGTGCTCATCCTGACGATGACAACCTTCCTGTTTGGTGGGTTCTTTCGCGAACAGGTCTGCATCTATGCCTGCCCGTGGCCGCGTATTCAGGCTGCGATGATGGATGAGGACACGATCACCATCGATTACCGCGACTGGCGCGGAGAGCCGCGCGGAAAGCTGAAAAAGGGCCAGTTGGACCCCAACCAAGGCGATTGCATTGACTGCATGGCCTGCGTCAATGTCTGCCCGATGGGTATCGACATTCGTGATGGTCAGCAGATGGAGTGTATTACCTGTGGCCTGTGCATCGACGCATGTGATGAGGTGATGGACCGGATTGGCAAGCCGCGTGGTCTGGTGGCCTATATGGCCCTGTCTGACGAGATTGCAGAACGCGAGGGCAAGCCACCGAAGTCGATCTGGAAGCATGTTTTCCGTCCGCGCACCATTCTTTACACAACAATCTGGAGCGTGATCGGTATCGGGCTGATCGTCCTTTTGTTCATCCGCAGTGATCTGGACATGAGCGTGGCACCAGTGCGCAACCCGACCCATATCGTGCTGTCCGATGGGACCGTGCGCAACATTTATGACATTCGCTTGCGCAACATGCATAATGAACCGCGTGATTTTGCGTTGTCGATTACCGAGAACCCCGACCTTGCCCTTTCGATCGAGGGTGAGCCTGCAAATGTGGTGACGGTCGGGCCAGACGAACAGGCGCTTTTGCGGGTATATCTGACAGCGCCACCTGACACGCCATCAAACCGCGCAGACAGCAGTCCGGTGCGGATATGGGCCACGATCTCGGGCAGCAATGAACGGGTCTATTCTGATACAGTCTTCAACGGGAGGAACCAATGACACAAGTTTCAGGCGGTAAATTCCGGATGACAGGGCGCAAGGTTCTGATCATCGCGGTTTCATCCTTTGGCGTCATTCTGGCCGCGAATCTGACACTGGCGTATAATGCCGTCAGCACATTTCCAGGGCTGGAGGTCGATAACTCCTTCGTGGCCAGCCAGAACTTCAATCAGGAGCTGGCCGAGCAGCTTGCCTTGGGGTGGGAGGTCAAGGCCAGCCATGAAGATGGCATGCTGAAACTGTCGATTACTGATGATAGCGGGCCGGTTCAGGTCGCACATCTGGATGCCGTACTGGGTGCTGCGACCCATGTGCGCGCAGATCAGGTGCCAGAGTTCCGCTTTGTGGATGGTGCGTATCGTGCTCCGGTAGATATCGGGGAAGGTAACTGGAATATCCGCCTGCATGCTGTTGCCAATGATGGCACAGAGTTTCGTCAGCGCGTGGTTCTTCATATCCGCTAAGGGGCAGTGATGCACAGCGCCACAATTCGTCCTTCGGCCTGTCCGGCTTGCGATGCTGCCCCTGCCGCCGAAGCGCTGGCAGGCAAGGCACCGCTGCCTGATGCGCGGCTTCTGCTGTCGGTGCCGGATGCGCATTGCGCGGCCTGTATCGGCACGATTGAGCGCGGTATGGCGCAGATGGAGGGGGTGCGCTCCGTCCGGTTGAATCTGACGCTGAAGCGCCTGAGTGTTGACGCGAAAGCAGGGGTTGAGGCGGGCGATGTCATCGCGCATCTGGACTGGTTGGGGTATGAGGCCCATGAACTGGACCCCGGCACCCTGTCCATGACCGAGACAGAAAAGCAGGGGCGCGAATTGCTGATGCGCCTTGGCGTTTCGGGCTTTGCGATGATGAATATCATGTTGCTTTCGGTTGCCGTCTGGGCTGGTGCCGATGGGGCCACTCGCGACATGTTTCACCTGATTTCAGCCTTGATCGCTGTGCCGACAGTGGCTTTTGCAGGTCAGCCATTCTTTCGCAACGCATGGAAGGCGCTGCGCGCTGGCCGGATGGATATGGACGCGCCGATATCGGTTGCGCTGATCCTGACCCTGTTCATTTCCATATACGAGACATTGCAATCAGGTCAGCACGCCTATTTCGAGGCGGTGGTGATGCTGATCTTCTTTTTGCTGGCGGGGCGCTATCTGGATTTTCGGGCGCGTGCTGTGGCCCGGTCAGCCGCTCAAGAGCTATCCGCGCTGGAAGTGCCCCGCGCAATCAGGCTGGTTGACGGGGTAGAGATGCCCGTGCCTGTGGCGGATCTGGCTGTGGGAGATGTGGTGATCGTGCGACCGGGTGGCCGTATGCCGGTCGATGGCGAAGTTATCGGGGGCAAATCCGAAATCGACCGCTCGCTTCTGACGGGCGAGACTTTACCGGTTTTTGCGGCACAAGGCACCATCGTCAGCGCGGGCGAAGTCAACCTGACCGGCCCGTTGCAAGTGCGTGTCACCGCTGCGGGCAAGGACAGTTCGCTGCACCGTATGGCCGATCTGGTCGCCAATGCGGAATCCGCGCGCACGCGCTACACCACTGCCGCTGAGCGCGCGGCCAGTGCCTATGCGCCCACAATCCCGATTCTGTCTTTCGGGGCGTTTCTGGTCTGGATGTATCTGTCCGGTGGTGACCTGCGCCTGTCGATGAATATTGCTGTCGCAAGCCTCATAATTACCTGCCCCTGTGCGCTGGGGTTGGCGGTGCCTGCCGTAGTCACCTCTGCCAGTGGCAAGATGTTTCGCAAGGGACTGCTGATAAAAGACGGCACAGCGCTGGAGCGGTTGGCCGAGGTGGACACTGTCGTTTTTGACAAGACCGGCACATTGACAATGGGCACGTCTGTTCCAACCAATCTGGACCAGCACAGCCCCGAAACCTGCGCGGTTGCGCTTGCACTTGCCGATGCGTCCAGCCATCCGCTGGCACAGGCACTAGCGCGCGCATTGCGCGAACGCGGCGTGCAACCTGCGCAACTGGACAACCTGACCGAACAGCCGGGCTATGGCATGGAGGCGCAATGGCGTGGACAGTCTGTCCGTCTGGGCCGTGCCGACTGGGTCGGGGCCGAGGCACGCAGCACGACTGCGGCCTATCTTGCGCTGGATGGGGCGACCCATGCTTTCACATTCGCGGATCAGTTGCGCCCCGGTGCTGCCGATGTAGTTTCGGCGCTTCAGGCGCAGGGCAAGGCGGTATGGCTGATCTCGGGCGATGTACCGGGCGCTGTGCAGGACTTGGCGCGACGCCTGAACATCGTGGATTGGCATGCCGGTGCACTGCCACAGGACAAGGCCGACAAGATCAACGCGTTGCAGGCGGCAGGTCACAAGGTGCTGATGGTAGGCGACGGGTTGAATGACACAGTGGCGCTTTCTGCTGCGCATGTGTCCATCTCGCCCGCCTCGGCGCTGGATGCGGCGCGCGCGGCCTCTGACATGGTGTTGCTGGGCCGTGATATCACGCCGGTGGCTGATGCGGTGCGCATGTCGAAAACCGCGATGCAACGCATCCGCGAGAATTTCTGGCAATCGGGCATCTATAATGTCATCTTCGTGCCCATCGCGCTGTTCGGCTACGCAACGCCGCTTTGGGCGGCGGCGATCATGTCGGTGTCGTCCATCTCGGTAACACTGAACGCATTGCGACTGAAATAAAGGGCATCATGGAAGTTCTGGCGATTCTGATACCGGTATCTCTGTTCTTGGGCCTTCTGGGTCTGGTCGCCTTTGTCTGGACATTGCGCAAGGGCATGTATGACGACCCCGATGGCGACAGCCAACGCATTCTGGACACACGCTATGACGACAAGCCCAAACCGGTCTCAAAGGACGAGTGATTTCGGCTTCTTCAGTCGCTTGCGTTTTCTCCAGCGCTTGTGAGACCACATCCATTGATCCATGTTCGCGCGTATCAGCGCCTCGACAGAGGTATTGAGCGCGCGTGTCATCGTGGGCGCGTCCGTGTGTGGTATCGGCGGCTCTATCCGAATGCGAAAGCTGATTCCGTCAGGCTGCCTGATCCCATAGACCGGAACCAGAAGTGCGCCTTGTTTCAGCGCAATCTCGGCGGATGACAGGGCGGTGCGCGCGGGCTGGCCCATGAAATCCATCACCTCGCCATGATCCATGTAATGGTCTGCGACCAGCCCGATCATGCCGCCACCCCGCAGGAATTTCAGCAAGCCCGCCAACCCTGCGCGGTCGCGCGGAAAGACGGGGCTGCCGATACGCGACATTGCCGCCACATAGCGCGCGTTGAACGCTGTGTTGCGCATTGGCATGTAAATCCCGGCAATCTTGCAACCGCGGTCTTGCAAAACCACGCGCGCGGCCTCGTAATTTCCCAGATGGGCTGTGACCAGAACCACCGGTTGGCCCGCATCGCGCGCCTTTTCCAGCGCGCTTAGCCCGCCACCTTCAATGGGGCTGTTCTTGACATGGTTGATAAAGTCCTGCCCGGCGAAGGTCTCTGCCAGGGCGCGTATCATATTGCCGGGCACCCTGCGGCAGATATGCCGGACATCGCTTTCAGGCAGGTCAGGCGCGATCAGGGCCAGATTGGCACGAATGCGCGTCCGGACCCCTGCGATAGGGCCAATCACATATGCGCCGATCCAACCCAGCACCCCGATACGCTGCCGATAGGGCAGAATGCGCGTCACCGTCAGAAGAGCGGCGGTCAGCCGGTCTTCGAACAAATGCTTCCAGCGCAGCGGTGGTTTGCCTGCTTCAGCCTTCGGTTTACGGGCACTTTGCGACATGCGTTTTGATTGCACCCTGCCTGCCAGCTAGTCAAGCAGGGCTGCACTTGGGCTTAGTAGCTGTAATCAGCATAGATGCGGGACAGATCGCCCTGCCAGTCACCGTGATAGCGTTGCAACAACTCATCTGCGGGGACCTGGCCTGTATCAACACTCTCCTTCAGCGCATTCAGAAAATGCGTTTCATCTGGCAGCATTCCACCTGCGCCGGGGCAGGCGCGGGCCTTCAGGCCAGCTTCGGCGATATCCACAACCTCGCGCGCCAGATCAAGTAGTTTGACACCACCAGCCGACCCTTGAAGCCCATCGACCGAGGCGGCGATGCGCAGTGCATCGCGCGTTTCCGCGTCCAGTGTCTTTGCCATATCCCAAGCGGCATCAAGCGCGGATTGGTCATAGGTCAGCCCGACCCAAAGGGCGGGTAATGCGCATAACCTGCGCCAGGGGCCACCATCGGCACCGCGCATTTCGATGAATTTCTTGACGCGCGCTTCCGGGAAAATCGTGGTCAGATGATCCGCAAAATCCGACAGCGTGGGGATTTCACCAGGAAGTGCTGGCAACTTTCCTTGCAGGAAGTCGCGGAAGCTTTGGCCCAAGGCGTCGATATATTTTCCGTCACGATACACAAAATACATCGGCACATCGAGGGCGTAATCCACCCATGCTTCGAACCCGAACCCGTCTTCAAAGACAAAAGGCAACATGCCGGTGCGCGCACTGTCCAGATCGCGCCAGACGCGGGCGCGCCAGCTTTTGTGACCGTTGGGTTTACCATCAAGAAAGGGAGAGTTGGCAAACAGCGCCGTTGCAACAGGTTGTAGTGCCAGCGCCACGCGCAGTTTTTGCACCATGTCGGCCTCGGACGAGAAGTCGAGATTCACCTGCACGGTGCAGGTGCGATACATCATCGTCTTGCCCATTGTGCCGACGCGGTCCATGTAATCGGTCATCAGCTTGTAGCGGCCCTTGGGCATGACCGGCATCTGTTCGTGCGACCAGATCGGGGCGGCACCAAGCCCGATGAACCCCACGCCGATTTCCTCGGCGACGCTGCGCACTTCGCGCAGATGCTGGTTCACCTCGTCACAGGTTTGGTGAATCGTTTCCAGCGGCGCACCTGACAGTTCAAGTTGCCCGCCCGGTTCCAACGACACATTCGCGCCGTCCTTTTCCAGCCCGATAATCTTGTCCCCTTCCAGCACTGGCGACCAGCCAAAGCGGTCGCGCAGCCCCTCCAGCACGGCCTTGATCGACCTTGGGCCGTCATATGGCAAAGGGTTCAGCGTATCATGGCAATAGCCGAACTTCTCGTGTTCGGTGCCGATGCGCCAGTCTTGCTTGGGTTTGCATCCCTCGACCAGATACTCGGCCAGTTGGGAAATATCTTCAATCGGCCCGCCGCCGGTCTGGGGAATGGACATAAGCGCTCCGATTTGCTGGTCCGTGTGTAGGGGGCAGACTTGGAGTTTGCGCAGCCCCAAGTCAAGCCTCAGTGCAGCCTCAAATGTCGGTTGCGCCGCGCGGGATGCAGCCATATGGCGCGCGCAACTGGCGGGTCAGGGTCATTCAGCGCATCCAGCAAGGGTTGCATACGCAATTCTGGCAAGGTGGCAAAAGCGTCGAACAATGCAGCGCTACCTGCCGCAGCAACCGGAACTTCCAGCCGTGTGTCGTCTTGCGCGACCATCAACCATGTCTGCGCGGCGTTTATCAGGTGTAATTCCACCAGATCTCTGATGGCGATAAAGCCGCCCTCATCGGGGCCGAAATAGGAAATCTGGCCTTCAACCACCTGTACGATGCCGGGTCCTGCGCCAGCCCGCTGAAACCGCAATCTGCGCCACCCGATAAACGCAATGCCAAGCCCTGCAAGAATGACAAGGACAGCGAGAAGCTGGAAAAAACTGCCGCGCGCCTGCAAGGCCCAAAGGCCGAACAGCGCCACAGCAAGCCCGGTCACAACTTCGGACCAGCGCGACAGCACCACGCGCAATTCGGGGCGGATCAAAGCCAATCCCCCTGCTGTGCCTGCCACAAGGTCAGGGCGGCGATGGCGGCGGTGTCTGCCCTCAGGATGCGGGGACCCAACGAAATGGAATGCACCCCGGACATGGCGCGCAATCTGGCGCGCTCGGCTGGTGAAAAGCCACCCTCCGGCCCGATAAGGATAGCCGCCGGGGCAGGGGGTAGGGCTTGGGGCTTGACTTCCTCTGCCAGCGATTCGTCAGCCCAGATCAGGGCGCGCCCGTCCGGCCAGTCCTGCAAGACACGCGCGAGGGGCTTTAACTCGGCCACTTCAGGCACATAGGTGCCGCCGCATTGCTCGGCGGCCTCGATGACATGGGCTTGCAGCCGGTCTTGCCGGATGCGTTCGGAATTGGTGAACTGCGTCTGAACAGGCAGGATACGCGCGGCGCCAAGCTCGGCGGCCTTTTCGACAATGAAATCTGTGCGCGCCTTTTTGATAGGGGCAAATATCAGCCACAGGTCAGGGGGCATGCGCTGCGGCGCCGCTTGACCCAGACAGAGTGCCAGCGCCCCGCGCCGCCCGATTTCGGTAATTTCAGCCAGCCATTCGCCGTCGCGGCTGTTGAAAAGGGCGATCTGCGTGCCCGCTCCCTTGCGCAAGACATTCGCCAGATAATGCGCATGCGCCTGCGACAGGGCAATCCCTTGCCCCTGACCCAAAGGCTGCTCTACAAAGAGGCGAATTTTCGCGCGGGTGATAATGCTGTCCATGAGGCCAAGACTATGACCGGAAACGACCAAAGGCCAGAGGGTGCGGCCCAAGATGACAGTGTGGCGGATGCCTATAGCGCAAATTGGGTCGACCTCTACGCACCACCTGATCTGAAGCCCTATCTGCGTCTGTCTCGCGCGGATCGTCCCATCGGCACTTGGCTATTGTTGCTGCCATGCTGGTGGGGGGTGTTTCTGGGCGCGGCGGCGTTTCCCGAAACTGCGGGCTGGCTGACCTTCTGGATCTTCGCAGGCTGTGCGCTTGGTGCATTTCTGATGCGCGGGGCGGGCTGTACATGGAACGATATTACCGACCGCGATATTGACGACAAAGTTGCCCGCACCCGGTCGCGGCCTATCCCTTCCGGGCAGGTCACACCACAGCAGGCCGGAATATGGATGGCAGTACAGGCAGGCGTCGCCGCCCTGATTCTGTTCACCTTCAACTGGGCGGCTATTAGCCTTGGGGTATTGTCGCTGGCCTTGGTGGCGATCTACCCTTTTGCAAAACGGTTTACGTGGTGGCCGCAAGTCTTTCTTGGGCTGGCCTTTAACTGGGGTGCGCTTTTGGCATGGACTGCGCAGACGGGATCAATCGGTTTGCCTGCACTGTTTTTGTATATGGCGGGGATAAGCTGGACGTTGTTTTATGACACGATCTACGCCCATATGGACCGCGAAGACGATGAATTGATCGGTGTGAAATCCACTGCACGCCTGTTTGCCGAAAATACCGAGACTTGGTTGCGCGGGTTTCTGGTCGTCACAGTTGTGTTGATGTCGTTGTCAGTGATCTATGCATTGGCCCCGCTGGCAAACCCGCTGAAAATGTCGTTGGGCCTTGCAGGGGCATGGGCGATGGGCTGGCACATGAACTGGCAGCTTGGCAAACTGGATATAAACAACACGCAAATGTGCTTGCGTCTGTTCCGGTCAAACCGTGACGCAGGCTTGTTGGCTGCGCTGTTTCTTGCCATCACCATGTTCGTGTGATTGCGCCTGTTGCACCAAGGCGCTAGGGGATCGGCATGAAAGATAGACTGTTACATGTCACGCAGAGAATGCGCGCCTTCCAGCCGGCCGGTATCGGGCCCCTGAGGGGCTATGTCATGATGGGCGCGATCTTTGTCTTGGCGGTCCTGATGTCCTTCGGGGCAGCAAATCTGGCCGTGCGGGGGATCGAGCATGTGGTTGAACGCGACGCGCGCGAAGCACTTGCCGAAAACGGGTTGCACTGGGCCGATGTTCAGACTGACGGGCTGTTGCTGAGCCTGCGCGGCGAGGCCGAGAATGAGGCTTCACGCTTTCGCGCCCTCAGTGTCGTGTCGACGGTCGTGGCCGCAGAACGTGTGATCGACGATGTGCAAGTTGCCCCTTCGATGCAAATCGCCGCCCCGCGTTTCCTGATGGAAATTTTGCGCAATGGTCTGGATGTCTCGGTGATCGGGCTGATTCCGACAGATTTTGATACTGCTTCCATCGTGTCCAGAATCGAACGCATAGACCCCGAGATTTCGGTCGTGAATATGCTGGAGACGGCCAACCACCCCGTTCCGTTCGGGTGGGAGCAGGCGGTGTCTTTCGGATTGGAAGCCCTCTCTCTGATCCCCGCCAGCAAGATTTCTGTTTCTGCGGACCAGGTCGAAGTGACCGGACTGGCTGATAGCGAGCGCCAGCGCGATGAGATGCGCGAAAGGCTTATGCGCGACCGCCCGCGCGGCCTGATTGCCAGCATCAACATCTCTGCGCCGCGCCCTGTCATTACACCTTTCACCCTTCGGTTTGTTATCGAGGAATCTGGCGCACGGTTTGACGCATGTTCTGCCGACACTTCCGAGGCGCGCATGGCAATCTTGCGCACTGGCAGGGCCGCTGGCGCACAGGGTGTGATTGATTGCACCATTGGTCTGGGCAGCCCGTCGCCGCGTTGGCAGGTCGCTGCGACCGAAGCTATTCAAGCGCTCAGCAATTTGGGCACAGGCAGTGTGACCATCGCTGATACCGATGTATCGCTGCTGGTTGCGAATTCTGTCGCACCTGAAGAATTGGATCGCGTGGCGGCAGAACTCGAACGCGTCTTGCCTGAAGTTTTCTCGCTTGATGCGGCGCGTCTGCCTCCTGAAGAGGGGGAGGAAACGGGGCGAGAGGACTCTGTCACTGAATTTGTTGCCAGCAAGGCCGAAGATGGGGTCGTTCTGCTGCGCGGGCAGCTTACGGATGAGCGCTTGCGCGATGCGGTGCATACCGTCGCACGTACAGAGTTCGGTCTGAATGCGGTTCGGATCAATGCCAGAATTGACCCGGATTTGCCCGAGGGATGGCCTGTGCGTGCCCTTCTTGCCGTAGATACGCTTGCGCAACTGGAATATGGACAGGTGCGTGTTCGCGCTGACCGGTTCGATATAAGCGGTGTATCCGGCGACGCGTCTGCGTCTGACAAGATTTCGCGTGCTGTGGCGGAAAGGCTTGGGCGCGGGGCGGTTTTCAATCTCAACATTCGCTACGACGAGAGGTTTGATCCTGTGGCGATGCAGCCCTCACCGGCGCGCTGCGAAGCATGGATCAAGGAAGTGCTGGAAGATCAGCAAATCACCTTCGACCCCGGTTCTGCCTCTATCGTGTCGGATGCAGGGCGCGTCGTCGACGAAATCGCCGAGATCCTGCGCGATTGCGGACGGTTGGAAATGGAGGTCGCGGGGCATACGGACAGTCAGGGCCGTCTTGAAACCAACATGCGGCTCAGCCAGCAGCGTGCCGAGGCGGTTATTGCCGCTCTTTCATCACGCGGAATTCTGGTGTCAGACTTTGTCGCCAAGGGTTACGGACCAGAATTTCCAGTGGCGGATAATTCGACCGCGTCGGGGCGCGAAGCAAACCGGCGGATCGAATTCCGTTTGACCGGAAGATCCGCAGACGAGGCTGCTACCGAACGCTCAGGTGATGTAGTCGCCGTCGAAGAGGATGAGGCGGAACTGCCTGATGAGGCGGATCTGGAAATCGTCGTGAACACAGGCGCGGGAGAAACACCACGCCCGCCGGAACGGCCGGAAAGATGATCGTTGCGCGTTGGGCTGCCGATGCGCGATGGTGATAAGCAGGGTATAGCCTGCACTGAGGGAAACAGATGAACCGGACAGAATTTGTAATTGTTACCGCGATTATCCTGTTTGTTGCCTTTGCGCTGGGTTGGGCGGCGAATTGGTTGCTGCATCGCTTCACGCGCGTGCGTCAGTCGGATTTGGGAGAGCTTGATCGCATGGCGCAGGCACTGAACGAAGCCGAGTCAATCCGCGATCAGGCCATCGAATATGTCGAGACACGCGAACGTGACCTGACAACAAGATTGACGCAATGCGAGGCTGAACTCTCTGCCGCGATGGATGGATTGCGCGAAGCGCGTGCTGAGGCTGAGTATTATCGCGCCCAGTTGCAGGGCACACGCCAGTAAGGCAGGTGTAGAATTGCGGCTGTTTTTGACGTTGATGCACAAGCATGCATTTTAGCCCTTGGCATTGCGGCCTACAGCGGCTAAGCACCCGTCCGTCTGGGGGGCGAGTGCAAATTCGTCACCACAGATGATTCGTCCGAGACGGTGGGTGATGGCTTTCATCATAAATCCTGCCTGAGACGGGAGTGGAACAATTCGATTTCCGGGGTTTCCTCGGGCGATATTGGGAAGGCCCGTTCGGACCTAATGCCAGACGCAAGTCTGGCGCAACGAGCCGGAGGGGAAACCCTTCGATAATTGGAGAGACCCTGTGGATAGAGCCCAAAAAGAGAAAGTGGTCGAGGAACTCGGCCAGATCTTCGAAAGCTCTGGCGTGGTTGTGGTAGCACAATACGTTGGCCTCACGGTTGCTGAGATGCAGGCCCTGCGTGCGCAAATGCGTGAAGCGGGTGGGGCTGTACGCGTCGCCAAGAACAAGCTCGCCAAAATCGCCCTTGAAGGAAAGCCCTGTGCAAGTATCAGCGGCCTTCTGACGGGTATGACCGTTCTCGCTTATTCCGAAGACCCTGTTGCTGCGGCAAAAGTGGTCGAGGATTACGCCAAAGCGAACCCCAAACTGGTGGTTCTCGGTGGTGCAATGGGCGAGTCGGCACTTGACCCGGCTGGTGTGAAAGCTGTGGCAGCTATGCCCTCACGCGAGGAGCTTATTGCTTCGATCGTGGGTTGCATCGGTGCCCCTGCTTCGAACATCGCGGGTGCGATCGGCGCGCCGGCATCGAACATCGCAAGCATCCTCACCACGCTCGAGGAACGCGAGGCGGCATAGGCAATCATGGG
>SLAT01000324.1 GCA_007126715.1 Roseinatronobacter sp. | reverse complement strand
TCGGAAGATCCAAGGTAACACGCGCCAAGGTGAGCGCAGATGTATCGTGCATTGCGATTCGATCCAGCGCGGCATGAATGACTCTTGCCTGCTCCGAAAACCCTGCTGCGGCCAGTCTTTGAATGACAATAGGGCCCAGGTGAAGCCTCAGAAACGGTGGCAGCTTTTGCAGCGCCTGCACCAGTTGATCGCCGGAAAAATCTGCTGATCGGGCGTGATCTGGCTGGCTCAGAAATGTCCAGAGGCTGCCCATAGGATTGCACCCGCGCAGAATTTCGAGATCAGTCATCGGCGGCAGCGCCGAGATGTCCACAAGGTAACTGATCGCGGTGAGGATATGCGTATGTTCCGGTGGCTCGGCCAGAAGGGACAAGGCCAGACGGGCCTCAGCGCCAAAGCCGAAATACAAAAACTCCCTCGCCAGTTCCAGAACCTGACGCTCATCTATCTGATCCAGTGCGTTAAACAGGTCTCGCAGCTGAAATAAGGGTTCAACACGATCAGTCGGGATGTTCCACGCAGACGGATCAAAGAATGAGTCGTCCGGGCATTCTGGAGCGGTCTGGTCCTGCGCGGCTGGTTTGGTTCGAGCACCTGTCACAACGGCCAGATGTGCATCAGCGACAGGGTCATTGGAAACGGGCGGGGATGCCGGTGATGACGATGGCGAGAAATCAGTAGCGGGTTGCAGCATTCCGGACGAAACAGAGCTTGCAAGTACTTGACTGATTTCATGAGTAATGTTTGGTTTTGGTGGTTTGTCGACGCCCGAGGTCTCGCGTGCGGCCAGCAAGCGTGACAGTGCTGGCGCATCGGGCGGGCCGATCGGCGGTTGTGCGGAGATTGGAGTGGTTGTGTCGCCGCGAAGCGCGCGCGCGAGCATTTCGCCTGCGCGTCGCGGGTCCGGCGTGTCGAGGGCTGGGGTTTGCGTTAGACGGCTGGGGCGTTCGGGGGGGCGGGGTGCTGTCTGTGGTGCGTAGACGGCATCATTTCTCGTCCCGATAATGTCGATTATCAGAAATTGAGGGATATCTTCGCGCGCCTGAACATCGCAGTCACATGCAAGGTAAAGGTCGAGCCCAGCCTCAGATGCGCGGATGTCGCGTAATCTGGTTCTTGGTATGCGCGAAAATGTCTGAGTAAGGTCAAATTCCATGCCATCGCCTGCGAGTTCCAGCCGCGCGGAGACGCTGTCTCGGACAAGACTCCAATCGCTTTGTGCAGGGATATGGAGGATGAGCCTTGTATAATCGGCGTGTTCACCTGCCTGCACTTGCACGGTTTGAGGTTGTGCCAAGGCCGCGATGGGCACGAGGCCTGCAACGCATGTGATCAGCAACGGAAATATGCGACGCATGGGGGTCAGGCCGCGTTTTTCTTCAGCTCGCGCATGGCGGCTTCGAGATCGCTGAATTCCGGACGGTAGTGATGCGGCGCATTCTGTCGGCCAACTTCGATACAGATATTTGCCGGATGGGAATGGAGATTGGCAATCATGACTTCGCGGATCAGTTGATAAAAATGATCATCCTCCTCCACAATTGAGCGCATGCGCCCTGCGATGGGCCCCACAAAGCCGTAAGCGAGGAACACACCAAGAAATGTTCCTGTCAACGCTCCGCCGATCATCGCGCCAAGTATTGCAGGGGGTTCATCAATCGATCCCATCGTCTTGATAATGCCCAGCACTGCTGCGACGATTCCCAAAGCGGGAAGTGCGTCAGCGACAACCTGCACTGCGTGGCTGGTATGCAGCGCATGATGCTTCCGCGCCTCCAGCCGTTTATCCAGAACTTCTTCAACCTGATGTGGATCATCGTAATTCATCGACGCGGCGCGCAATGTATCGCAGATCAACTCTATCACGTCGGAATCTTTCTGAAGCTTCGGGTACCGAGAAAAAATCTGCGATTCGCCTGGTGCCTCGATATGTTCTTCGACAGCGACTGGATTCTGCTTTGAAAGCCAGATCAATTCGAACATCAGGCAGAGAAGATCACGATAGTCATCAGGTGACCATTTGACCCCCTTGAATATGCGGCCCATGTCGCGGCCCGTAGCCTTCACCGTGCCAGAGTCATTGCCAAGAATGAACCCGCCAAGCGCCGCTCCGCCGATCATGACCATCTCGAAAGACAAGGCTTTCAGGATGATTCCCATAGTGCCACCAGAACCAAGGTAGCCACCAAAGACCATTCCAAAGACAACAAGAATTCCAACTAACGCAAACACGATATACCTATCATTCTGGGTAAGGGCGGTCGGGCAGGTGAGCAAGCGCGCTCAGCGATCTGTTCAAGTCTCTCACGAGGTTATTAAGATGCGCTTACCCCGGCCTCGTTGTTTGACCGATCAGTGACGCGGGGTTCGTGCGTGTCGGCCTGCGAGAACGGCGCTGATGCCATAGGCCGTCACCGGATCCAGTGCAGACATGACCTCACCAGCGAATTCCGGTCGCAACCTTGATACGAATCCGGCGGCGAATTCGGTGTCCATCTGCGCGAAAAGCTCTGCGGCCTGGACTGGTTTCATGCTTTCGAAAACTGTTGTCAGATGTTTGAGGTCATCTTCTGCCGCAGTTTCGGTCAGGCGCAACGTGGTCATGAGTTTTGCCTCAGCTTCAACAAGTTGTTCGATATTGTTGCGCAGCTCTATTTCTGCTTCATGCAGGGCCCTGGCGCGCTCTTGCAGCGCCTCCTCGCGGGTGTCCAGATGGGCCATGCGCGCTTGCAAGGCGGCATATAGGTCACCGGGATCGGTCGCTTCCGTTTCAACGGGCAGTGCTATCTGGTCATCTTCGATACGCGTGTCTGCCGCGAGAACCTCGGCCACGCCAAGCCCCAGACGTGACAGCCCCGCGACGAAGAACAAGCCAGCCAGCACCAGCAATACGCCGGAGCGGCTGCCTTTGAATGTGGCGGTCATGCCCCACCTCCCGCGTATTCTCGCTGGCGCAGGACACGCCGTCGAGGCTCTGATGAATTGCGCGGCGGTGTTTGGCGTATCGGTGTGAAACCGTCCTCTTCTGGCGGTGCTGACATATGCGCAGGTTGGAATTCGGTTGCGCTCATAGTGCGCGCGCCGGCCATCTGGTTGCCAGCCTGCCCGGCCGCCATCAGCAATTCCAGCTGTCGCGCCGTTGATTCCGCCTTGGAAATCTGTTGTCCAAGCGCCGCCCCGGCCGAGGTATTCGACTTTTCAGCCGCAACAAGGGCATTGGTAAGATCATCTACCTGCTTGGATAATACGGCAATGGCCCTGCCAACATCGCTGTCCAGACGCGTCAATGCGCGCAGTCGACGCGACAAAAGCAGGCAATAGGCCGCAGCAAG
>SLAT01000181.1 GCA_007126715.1 Roseinatronobacter sp. | reverse complement strand
CCTTCGTCCACGCCCAGATGCTCGACCACGATCTTTTTTACACGATCCGCGATATCGCTCATGTTCTTCCCCTTAGGTTTTGCCGGTCTCCGGCCTGAAAAGTCCCTCGTCCGCCGCGCCATGCGACATCACATTGCCTGCCCATTAGGGCCATTGGCGCTGTAGGTCAAGTGCCGCTATGTCGGCCTATTCGGAAACTGCCTATAGCATATGACGCGCCTGCCTCAAATACATTCGCGCTTCACTCAGATCATAGCCATGCCACCATTGATATGAAGCACTGCACCCGTCACATAGGCAGCTTCGGGACTTGCAAGATACAGCACGCCAGCGGCAATTTCCGTCGGTGTCCCCATCCGGCCAGCCGGAATACGGTTGTTGATTACAGCTTTCTGTTCATCGGTCAGGGCATCGGTCATCGGGGTGGCAATGAAACCGGGCGCGACGCAATTCACCGTTATCCCGCGCGATGCGACTTCTTGCGCAAGGGCTTTGGACATACCGACCAGACCCGCCTTGGTCGCAACATAATTGGCCTGCCCCGGATTGCCGATTGCACCCACCACCGAGGATATATTGACGATACGGCCCCAGCGTGCCTTCATCATTCCACGCAAGACCCCGCGCATCAGCCGCATAGAGGCGGTCAGGTTCACATCCAGAACGTCACTCCATTGCTCGTCTGTCATGCGCATCAGCAGGTTGTCGCGCGTGATCCCAGCATTATTCACCAAGATATCGACCCCCCCCATCGCTTCGGATGCGGCTTTGGGCAAGGCTTCAACAGCATCCTTGTCCGACAGGTTGCACGGCAAGACATGACTGCGTGCGCCAAGTTCGTTTGCCAGGGCTTGCAAGGGTTCCTCGCGTGTGCCCGAGATCGCTATTGTCGCACCAGCCGCGTGCAAGGCACGTGCGATATCTGCACCGATTCCGCCAGAGGCCCCAGTCACAAGCGCGCATTTCCCTGTCAAATCAAACATGATCTCTCCCATACATTTCGCTTGGGCCAATATGCCCTTTTCCGGCACTGTCTATAACAAGCCAATGTCAGCCACGCCATTGAGAATACAGACAGGATATTCTAACTAACGGGCTTGTCAGCGGTTCTCTGCGAATTGCATAAACGTCGCAGAGGTCAGCGGAGAAGCCAGCCAATGTTACTTACCCGCGAAGAAATGACCGCCCTGTTTCAAGTGGGTGTCATTGCGGCCGATCCTGACAAGGCGGTCAAGACCAGCCTTTCGGAAAACCCGATCGCCTTGCCTGACAGGGGAAAACTGTTTGTTCTGGGCATGGGCAAGGCCGCCTGCACCATGACCGAGGCCGCGCTGTCATGCCTGCCCCAGCCCACGTCTGTACTCGTGGTCACCAATTACGAGAATAAGCGCGCGGTGCAGGGCGCAACAGTCATGCCTGCGGGCCATCCGATACCCGACGAGAGCGGCTTGCGCGCTGCTTTGGCGGTAGAGGCGCTTTTGGCTCAGGCCGGTGAAATGGACAGGGTGCTTGTTTTGGTATCGGGTGGCGGTTCGGCCCTGTTGCCCGCGCCAGTGGAGGGCCTAAGCCTGTCGGAAAAAGCAGAGGTCAATCGCCTGCTGCTGGGCGCCGGTCTGGAGATTGGCATGATCAATGCCGTCCGTCAGCACTTGTCACGGCTGAAAGGGGGCGGATTGCTGCGGCAGGCGGCCCCTGCCCCGGTCACCGCGCTGATTCTGTCTGATGTGATCGGCGATGATATGCGCGCGATTGCATCTGGCCCCACGGTCGCCCCGCTGATGGACCGTGCAGATGTGGTCAAGATGCTGAAGCAACGCGGCTTGTGGGACCAACTGCCAGATGCCGCACGTACGGCACTTCGCCGCACAGAAGATCACCTTCCTCTGCCGCTGGCAGAGAATCGTCTTGTAGGATCGAATCGCTTGTCGCTTGATGCGATGTTGAATGCACAGCCCGACGCGCGCATCATCTCTGATGCGCTGGTCGGCGACGTATCCGACGCCGCCGCGCTGATTGTTGCACGGGCGCAGGCGTGCGGCCTGCAACTCGCGCTATTCGGGGGCGAGACGACTGTCACCTTGCGCGGCACGGGACGTGGTGGGCGCAATCAAGAACTTGCGCTGCGGATAGCGATTGCGCTTCAAGGCAAGCCGGGATGGCGATTTCTGTCTGGCGGCACCGACGGGCGCGATGGCCCCACCGATGCAGCCGGCGCCCTCGTCGATGGCGGCACTGTTGCGCGCATTCGCGCCGCTGGCGGCGATCCAGAGGCGCTTTTGAGCAACAATGACAGCTACCGCGCATTGGCGCTGGCAGGGGATCTGTTGATCACGGGCGCCACAGGTACCAATGTCGCAGATCTGCAAATTCTGTCGATGGGCCCGTGACCTCTTGATAGCGCCCCACCTTTGGCATAAGCGAACGCGCATGACACAGCATGATTTCTGCCTCATCATCGACTTCGGCTCTCAGGTCACACAACTGATCGCGCGCCGTCTGCGCGAGTCGAATGTCTATTGCGAAATTCACCCGTTCCAAAAGGTGGATGAAGCATTCCTCAAAGCCCGCCAGCCCAAGGCCGTTATCCTGTCTGGTGGACCCGGTTCGGTGCCGCAAGCAGGCAGCCCGCGTGCGCCGCAATATCTGTTCGAGATGGGTGTGCCGCTATTTGGCATCTGCTATGGTCAACAGGTCATGATGGACCAACTTGGCGGACGTGTTGAATCCGGCCATCATGCGGAATTTGGCCGCGCCTATATCGAGCCTGCAAGTGGACACACATCCGATGGAATTTTCGCTGGGCTGTTCGAGGCCGGACGCGAACAAGTCTGGATGAGCCATGGCGACCGCGTCACAGCGCTGGCACCGGGCTTTGACGTGATTGCCACATCGCCGAATGCGCCCTTTGCAATTATCGCAGATGAGGCACGGCGGTTTTATGCGGTGCAATTCCACCCCGAAGTGCACCACACGCCGCATGGTGCCCGCATGTTGGGAAATTTCCTGAAGCTTGCCGGTTTTCAGGGCGACTGGACAATGGGCGCTTACCGCGAGGAAGCGATTGCCAAAATCCGTGCTCAGGTTGGTGGCAAACGAGTGATTTGTGGCCTTTCGGGCGGTGTGGACAGTTCGGTTGCCGCCGTGCTGATCCATGAGGCGATTGGCGATCAGTTGACTTGCGTTTTCGTCGATCACGGGCTGTTGCGTCTGAACGAGGCCGAAGAAGTCGTGACCATGTTCCGCGACAATTACAACATCCCGCTGATTCATGCTGACGAATCCGATCTGTTCCTTGGCGCGCTGGAGGGTGTTTCTGATCCAGAAACAAAGCGCAAGATAATCGGCGGATTGTTCATTGATGTATTCCAGAAATACGCCAACGACATCGAAGGGGCCGAGTTTCTGGCCCAAGGCACCCTATATCCTGATGTCATCGAATCGGTCAGTTTCTCGGGTGGACCATCCGTCACGATCAAAAGTCACCACAATGTTGGCGGACTGCCTGAAAAGATGGGGCTGAAACTGGTCGAGCCGCTGCGCGAATTGTTCAAAGACGAAGTGCGCGCACTGGGCCGCGAACTTGGCCTGCCCGCTGGCTTCATCGGTCGCCACCCCTTCCCCGGCCCCGGTCTTGCGATCCGTTGTCCCGGAGAGATTACGCGCGAAAAGCTGGAAATACTGCGCCGCGCAGATGCTGTTTACATCGACCAGATTCGCCGCCACGGACTGTATGACCAGATCTGGCAGGCATTTGCTGCCATTTTGCCAATGCGCACAGTTGGCGTGATGGGTGATGGACGGACCTATGATTTCGCGCTTGCCTTGCGCGCGGTAACTTCGGTCGATGGGATGACGGCGGATTACTACCCGTTCACACATGAATTTCTGGGCGAGACAGCAACGCGCATCATTAACGAAGTGCGCGGCATCAATCGGGTGTTTTATGATTGCACCTCGAAACCACCCGGTACGATCGAGCTGGAGTAAGGACGGCGATTGGGCGGTGAATATCTTTGCGCCTTTAAAAACTGTGAAGAATGACGCAGCAAACCTGCCCGAAAAATCTTCCACTCTGTAAATCGCCATGCTAGGCATTTGATCAAGGCGGTCTAAACCGCCGGAGTTGCGTGGGTCACATGCAACTCGGACGATAACAAATCTATGGGAGATTTCTTATGAAAAAGCTTCTTCTTGCCAGCACGGCTCTGGCATTCTCGGCGGGCATGGCGCTGGCTGACGAGGTCAAGATGGGCGTCCTGCTCGGCTTTACCGGTCCGATCGAGTCGATCACCCCGTTCATGGCTGATGGGGCCGAAATGGCGTGGAACGAAATCAACGAAAGCGGCATGTTCCTTGGCGGTCATACAATCACATCCGTACGCGCCGACTCGACCTGCGTGGATTCCTCGGCGGCACAGGCCGCGGCAGAGCGTATGATTTCTTCGGACGGTGTTGTTGCGATCATGGGCGCAGACTGTTCGGGCGTGACCATGGCAGTGTTGCAAAACGTCGCCATGTCGGCCGGTATCCCAATGATCTCGCCTTCGGCGACATCGCCTGCTTTCACCACAACAGAATCGAATGGTCTGTTCTTCCGCACATCACCCTCTGATGCTCGTCAGGGCGCAATTCTCGCCGGGATCGTGATGGAGCGTGGCTTCGAAGAAGTGGCGCTGACCTATACCAACAATGATTACGGCGCAGGTTTCGCCAATGCTTTCGAGGAATCCTTCCTTGGAATGGGCGGCACGATCACATCGAAAGTGGCACATGAAGAAGCGCGCGGCGACTATTCCGCGGAAGTAGGCCAGTTGGCCTCTGCCGGTGGCGATGCGCTGGTGATCCTTGGCTATGTCGATGGCGGTGGCTCCATGCTGCGCACGGCATGGGAACTTGGCGCATTCGAGAATTTCTTCATCGGTGACGGTATGTATGGCGATGAGATGATCTCGGCTGTGGGCGAAGCGCTCGAAGGCACGATCGGCACAATTCCATGGGCCGAAGGCGAAGGCGCTGACCGGTTCCACGCCATGGCAGAAGAAGCCGGCGTTCAGGGCCAGTCCAGCTACACGCGCGAAAGCTATGATGCAGCAGCACTTCTGGCACTCGCGGCACAGGCAGCAGGCGAAGCAACGCCCGAAGGCATTGCGGCAAATATTCTGAATGTCGCGAATGCGCCGGGTGAAGAGATCCTGCCCGGCGAACTTGCGCGGGGTCTGGAGATTCTCGCGAATGGTGGCGAAGTCAACTATGTTGGTGCAACCAATGTCGAGTTGGTTGGCCCGGGCGAAGCCGCTGGCAGCTACCGTGAATATGTCGTCGAAGGCGGCGAATATGTAACGGTGCAGTTCCACTGATCCTGAAACGGGTCCGACTTCGGATCCTGCGGCCCGAGGGGGAAAACCTCGGGCCGTTTTTCCACAGATAGCCGCAAATGGCATCCCGCAAAGGGGAGTAGATGGCGATGGCCATGATTCGTGTCGAGAATTTGCACAAGCATTTCGGCGGCTTCCATGCTGTAGATGGAGCAACGCTTGAAATCGAGAAAGGCTCTATCACAGGGCTGATCGGTCCCAATGGTGCTGGCAAAACGACGCTTTTCAACGTGATCGCAGGCGTGCTTCCGCCAACATCCGGCCAAGTGCTGATGGAAGGCGAAGATATTACAGGCTTGCCCCCACATGCGTTATTTTCCAAAGGCTTGCTGCGTACATTTCAAGTTGCACATGAATTTCACTCTATGTCGGTACGCGAAAACCTGATGATGGTGCCGCCCGGTCAATCCGGCGAAAATCTTTGGTCGGCGTGGTTTCATGGCGCGCGCGTCCGCGAAGAAGAGGCCCGCATCCGTGCCCGCGCCAATGAGGTGCTGGAGTTTTTGACCATCGACCACATCGCCGACGAAAAGGCAGGCCAGATTTCCGGCGGTCAGAAAAAACTGCTGGAATTGGGCCGCACGATGATGACTGACGCCAAAATTGTCTTTCTGGACGAGGTTGGCGCAGGTGTGAACCGTACATTGCTCAACACGATTGCCGACGCCATCCTGCGCCTGAACAAGGAACAAGGCTATACATTCGTCGTCATCGAGCATGACATGGATTTCATTGGTCGCATCTGTGATCCGGTCATCTGCATGGCCGAAGGCAAGGTGCTGGCGGAAGGAACACTGGACGAGATCAAGGCGAACGAGCAGGTGATCGAGGCCTATCTGGGCACAGGACTGAAGAACAAGGTCTTGAAGGAGGAAGGGCATGTCTAGGCCCAGTAGATCGGCAGCCCTGATCACGGGTCTTGTAATTGCGGGCTGGGTTTCTCATTCAGCCGCCTATGCCCAAGATACTTGCCTTCCGCTGCCCTCTGGCTTTGAACTCTGTGCTGGTGGAACGATCTGGCAAGATGCAGAAAGTTTCGGCTTCGAAGATGCAGTGGTTTTGGAGAGTGATGACCTCTGGCTGGAAGTCATGCCTCTGCCTGATCTGCTGGCAGAGCTTTCGCTTGATGCGATAATGGACAGTCTTGAAGCGGAATTCATCCAGCAAGCCGCCGTCGAGGGGCAGCGTGCGCCGCAGATCTTTGACCGCATCAGCTTTCAGACTCCGCAGATAAGCGGGTTAATGATGGCGATGACAGAGTTTGACTATGCAGATGAATATGTCGTGGTAACGGCCGTCGTGCACGGCAATAGCCGCCATGTCATTCTGGCGCTGGACGGCGACGCGGCGTTCAGTGCAAGTGAAATGGAACAGAATATGCGCAACATCTCGGATTTGATCCGCCTTGCGGAAGAGGGCTAGGACATGACACAGCCCTTCTTGATAGGTGACAGCATGACCGGCGGCTATGGTGGCGCCGATATTCTGCACAACTGCACCATTGCGGTCGAAAAAGGCGAGATTGCTGTGATTGTCGGCCCGAATGGCGCTGGGAAATCCACGGCGATGAAAGCTGTATTCGGCATGTTGAAGCTGCGCGAAGGCAGCGTTCGGCTGCAAGGCGAGGATATCACCGGCCTGACCCCGCAAGCGCGCGTGCGCAAGGGCATGGGCTTTGTCCCTCAAACCAGCAATATCTTTCCATCTATGAGCGTGGAAGAAAACCTTGAGATGGGCGCGTTTATTCGGCGCGACGAAATCAGGGCGACGATGGAACAGGTTTATGAACTGTTTCCAATCCTGCGCGACAAGCGGCGGCAGGCAGCAGGCGAGTTGTCGGGCGGCCAGCGACAGCAAGTCGCCGTAGGGCGCGCGCTGATGACCAAACCCTCGGTGCTGATGCTGGACGAACCGACCGCAGGTGTCAGCCCGATTGTGATGGATGAACTTTTTGACAGGATCATCGAGATTGCACGCACTGGCATTTCCATCCTGATGGTCGAACAGAACGCCCGCCAGGCCCTGAATATTGCCGACAAGGGCTATGTTCTGGTGCAGGGCGAGAACCGATACACCGACACCGGACAGGCCCTCTTGGCCGATCCCGAGGTCCGCAAAAGCTTTCTGGGGGGATAAGGCGATGGAACCGCTAAACGCGCTGGTCAGCCTGTCCAATTTCATGCTGATCCCTGCCCTGGCCTATGGCAGCCAGCTTGCGCTTGGGGCGCTGGGGATCACACTGATCTTCTCGATCCTGCGTTTTGCGCATTTCGCGCATGGCGATACAATGGCGCTGGGCACCGCTGCCGTGATTGGCGGCACCCTATTCTTGCAGGCGCAAGGCATAACGGAACCCTTTGGCCTGCCAACCGCATTGCTGGCAATTCCCTTCGGGCTACTGGTCATGATCGCGTATCTGCTGACCGCCGATAAACTGGTTTACAAGTATTTCCGCAAGGTCAAGGCCAAGCCCCTGACCCTCGTGATGGCCTCGCTGGGCGTCATGTTCGTGACCAATGGCATCACCCGCCTGTTCATGGGCGTGGGCGAGACCCGGTTTGAAGATGGCAACCGCTTCTTGTTTACCGTGCGGGAGTTCCGTGACTTTACCGGGCTTGCCGAAGGGATGGCGCTGCGCAGCGCGCAAGCGCTGACAATCATCACAGCGCTGGTCGTCATGGTGGCCTTGTTCTGGTTTCTCAATCGGACCCGCTCGGGCAAATCCATGCGCGCCTATTCGGATAACGAGGATCTGGCGCTTCTGTCAGGCATTAACCCGGAACGTGTTGTGATGATTACCTGGACGATCACGGCCATTCTGCTGGTGCTGGCGGGCACGCTTTACGGGTTGGACAAGGGGTTCAGACCGTTCAACTATTTCCAACTGCTGTTGCCGATGTTTGCCGCTGCCATTCTGGGTGGGCTTGGCTCTCCGATCGGGGCGATTGTGGGGGCCTATGTCGTGGCTTTTGCCGAAATGGGCATCACCTATGCGTGGCGGCGCGTCTTTACCTATCTTATGCCCGAGGGTCTGGAGCCGAACTCGATGATGCAACTGCTTCCGGTGGATTATAAATTCGCCGTCACCTTCGCTATTCTGGTCATCGTTCTGTTGTTCCGTCCGACGGGTATCTTCAAGGGGAAAGTGCTATGAGTCTGACCGCACGCGATCTTGGCCTGTTTGCAATCATGTTTGCCGTGCTGGCAATGGTCGCCATGTTTCAAAGCCCTCAGCTTGCGGTCACCATCCTGAACATGAGCCTGATCTCGGCCATCATGGCACTGGGCGTGAACATGCAATGGGGCTATGCGGGCCTGTTCAATGTCGGGATCATGGGCTTTACCGCAGTCGGTGGCCTTGCTGTCGTATTGATCGCACAACCCCCGATCCCAGAGGCATGGGCCGCAGGCGGGCTGGGCATACTGTTGGGACTGATGCTGGGGGTATCGACGATTCTGGCGTCTGTCATCGTTTACAAGCGCATGACCCCCAGCAAGATGCGTGGTCTGGCGATTTTCGCGGTGCTGGTCGTTGGCTATTTGCTGACATCATATGTGTTCGGCCCGGCGAAACAGGCTGTTCAAGCGGTCAATCCCGCGTCCGAAGGGTATCTGGGCGGTGCTGGTCTGCCTGTCATCTTCGCATGGCCTGTGGGTGCGGTATTTGCGGCTGGGGTAGCGTGGATGGTGGGCAAGGTCAGCCTTGGTCTGCGTTCGGATTATCTGGCTATCGCGACTTTGGGCATTTCGGAAATCGTGATTGCAGTGCTCAAGCATGAACGTTGGCTGGCGCGGGGGGTAAACAATGTCACTGGCATTGATCGTCCCGTCGCGCGGCCGATCGAGTTGCAGCCATTGCCTTGGGTCCAGTCTTTGGCGGAAACCCTGGGTTGGAGCGTGTCACAAACCGCTTCGGTTGTGTCGGGGCTTGGGTATAGCGCGCTGTTCATATTTGTTCTCGCAATACTTATCTGGCTCGCCGAACGCGCGTTGAACTCGCCTTGGGGCCGCATGATGCGGGCAATACGCGACAATGAAATTTCTGCTCGTGCAATGGGCAAGGATGTTACCCGACGCCACCTGATGATCTTCGTGCTTGGGTCCGCCGTTTGCGGCCTTGCGGGTGCTATGATGGTGTCAATGGATGGCCAGTTAACGCCGGGCAGCTACGAGCCGTTGCGCTTTACCTTCCTGATCTGGGTGATGGTGATCGTCGGCGGGTCTGGCAATAACTGGGGTGCGGTTCTGGGGGCGTTCGTGATCTGGTTCCTTTGGGTTCAGGTCGAACCTGCCGGGCGCTGGTTCATGGAGATCGTGACCTCTGGTATGGCTGATGGGTCAGACCTCAAGCAGCATCTGCTGTCCTCTGCGGCCTATATGCGGCTTCTGACAATGGGCGTTGCGCTGCTGCTGATGTTGCGCTTTGCGCCGCGTGGCCTGATACCCGAACGGTGAAGGATAACTGCGCGATCTTGCTGCCCGCCGCAGGTGCCTCGCGCCGGATGCGCGGGACAGACAAACTTTTGCAGCCTGTCGATGGGCAGCCGATCTTGCGACTTGTCGCACAAAGAGCCTTGCAGGTTACGCCACATGTTGGCGTAGCACTTCACCCAGATGGCACACCGCGACATCAGGCACTGGCAGGTTTGCCCATCTCATGTTTGCCCGTCAAGGACGCCTCCGAAGGCATGGCGGCATCTTTGCGGGCAGGCGCGCGCTGGGCAATGGCGCTGGATGTGCAGGCACTCATGATCGCCCTGCCCGACATGCCCGAAATCACAGCAGAAGACATGCGCGAATTGATCTTTGCGCAAGCGCGCAGGCCCCAGACCCCCTTGCGCGCCAGCACAACCGATGGCCAGCCGGGCCATCCGGTCATTCTGCCAAGGTCACTGTTTGTGGCGATGGAGAGTCTGGCTGGCGATACGGGTGCGAAAACACTGTTGCACAACCATTCCGTCCTTCTGCACCCCCTGCCCGGTCAGCGTGCTTTGCTGGATCTGGATACCCCAGAGCAATGGGCATTGTGGCGCGATAATCAGCCTCGGTCCTGAACCACGGCATCAGCGCGCAACCTGTCGCGATTGAGCGCCAGCCAATAGGCCGATTGCACGAGCGGTCCATTTGTCACTTCGCCAGACTGGATCAGCTCCATTAACGCAGCAAAGGAAATGATGTGGCTGCGAATGTCTTCCGATTCGCTCTCCAGACCGAAAACCCCCTCGATGCCGGTAGGAAGATCAGCCAGCGCAACATATTGATACAGAAATTCGCTGACTGCGCCCGGCGATGGATAGACATGACCAACCGACAAAAGACTGTCTTTTTCCAGTTCAATCTGCGCCTCTTCCAGCGTTTCGCGCAAGGCGCAGTCTTCCGGGCTTTCGAACGGGTCAACCCGCCCTGCTACGGGTTCCAACAACCACGGATTTTGCACTCCGCGTAGCCACGGGCCATACCGAAACTGCTCGATGACCATCACCACGTCACGTTTCGGGTCATAGGGCAACACGGTGACCGCGTCACACATCACAAAGCCCGCGCGTTTCACGACCTCGCTGAATGCGCCGTCAAATTTGCGAAAGCGCAAATCGTCCTCGGCAACCGAAAAATACCATGCATATGGTCTTTTGCCTTGCGCAAGCTCCACATCTTTCAGCCCCCAGGCTTTGCGTTGCAGTGCGGGTGCCGCTTCGGAACGCGCGCGCCGTTGCGATGCGGCATACGCCAATGCCATAGGCCAGCGCGCTTGCAATGCGTCGTTAGGGTATTTCGCGACCAGATGCAGAAGTTCAAGGCTGGCCATTCCCATGATCTGGCGCTGCTCCGGGGTCCAGGAGGGCGCGGCCTCGATGGGTACTGACGCCATTTCAGAAGGCAGGAGATAAGTTTGAACGCCCCCCTCCCAACCTGGATATTTCAGGACGACCTGCCCCGCCTCTGCCCCAAACAGACGATGAAACGACTCAATCCTAGTCTGGCTGTGGTGATCTGGAAAAACGACCAACCCGCGAACAGAGGCCCCGGAACGGGCAACAAGGCAGGGCATGGCATCTGGCCCTGTCACGCAAAGCGCATGATCATTCAAGACCGCGCTCCGCCCCACAGAACCTGCACCGATAACCTCGCACGAGGCGGCAATCTCGGACAGCGGTCCGAACAGGAAAACAGGGCTGGTCATCGTGAGAGGCGTTTCGCTTCTACAATCCGGAAAAAGACAACAAGACAGAGACTTATCGCGACTATGCTACCAAAAATCACTGTCATGAAGTCTATGGTCGATATCTGGTACAAAACGGACCAGGCTTGCTTTGCACTGCCCTCCAGAGCGTCACCAAAGCTTCGGTAGCGCATCTGATAACCTCTGGCGAAAATCTGATAAAGCCCAGCGATTGAAAGCGCCAAAAGAAAGGTCGCGATATATCCTTGCAACACAACAAAGAACGATTGCAGCATATTCGGCGTAATGCGCCGCCCGACAAACGACCATCCGACGCAGGCCGCAACCGCGGCAAAGAAAATGTTCACCCTTTGCGACTCTGTTGCTTCCGGGGTCAAACCTTGAAACTTGGAAGCCAGAAAGAACGCCGCACTCCCAAATAACAAGAATGCAACCAGTCTGGTAAGCGTGGGCATGGCGGACCTTTATGAATGAATATGATAAATCATAGCCGCCGAAAACCTCGGGCGCAATCCGCCCTTGCGCCAACAGTACTTATTGCGTTTTCGGTTTTTGCAAAACCAACTGGGTGACGTCACACGTACCGCTGCGAAAAGCCCCTGCGCAGGATGTCAGGTAAAATTCCCACATCCGTTTGAACCGCGCGTCATAGCCCAACGATTCTATTTCAGGCCACCGAGTCTGAAAGGTCTGGTTCCAACGGCGCAATGTCTCGCTGTAGCTTTGGCCGAAGTCATGGGTGGTGACATATTCCAATCCCTGTTTTTCGGCAATCTCCCGCACGGGACGGGGCGCGCCCAACATTCCGCCCGGAAAAATATATTTTTGTATAAAATCAACATGATTTCGATAAGAGTTAAACCTCTCATCGGGCACCATGATGATCTG
>SLAT01000141.1 GCA_007126715.1 Roseinatronobacter sp. | reverse complement strand
TATGCGCAGTTGGCAACCCAATCGCCGCACCGCGGCCCGGTGATGCGCGGCTTTATACCCAGCTTCTCTATGTCTGAAATGTCCCGCAAAGCAGCACTTTGTCACTCATGGCGGCGCTTCGCGTCAGGTGCGGAGCAGCGAACTCAGGCACCATAAGGCACCCAAATGGTCTTGATCTGGGTCGCCGCCAGCAGGAACTCGCGCCCCTGCCCCAGCGGCCCTGAGACTTGCCAGACAGGTTTGAGATTGCCTGCCGATTCAGTTTCGACCAATCCAGCCAGCGCGGGCTGCGCAGACCAGAGTGCGGCCACATCATCATGCGCCGCCAGTGTCTGCGCCAGATCGCCCACTGGGCCCGAAACAATATTGATCACACCCGCCGGAATATCGGAACAGGCAAAAACCTGCGCCAATTCCAGTGCCGCAAGTGGGGCCGATTGCGACGGCGTCGCGACCACGCGATTGCCCATCGCGATTGCTGGCAATACAAGCGACAGAAAGCCCGAGAGCGGGGCCTCTTCGCCGCAGATCAGCCCCATCACACCGTAGGGCTCGTATTTGGCAAGGGTAATATGGGCACTTTGCGTGTCATGCACGCTGGAGTCGAACTTGTCAGCCCAGGCCGCATAATAGAATGCCCGTGCGATACTTGCATCAATCTCCTCCTCAGATGCGAAGGCGCACAGGCTGGCAGACCTTGCAGCAAGGTTTTCACCAAGAAAATAGAGCACTTGAGCACGCTGATGCCCGCTCATTGCGGTCCAGCCGGTGGCTTTTTGTGCTGCCTCGACTGCGTTGCGAATGTCCTTGCGACTGCCCAAGGGGGCATGGCCTTGCAGCGCCCCGTCGACAAGCACGGAATAGCTTTGTCCATTATCGGCGCGCTTTTGTCCCCCCCCGATATACAGCTTATGCGTCCGGTCCAGCCCCGAAACCGGTGCAGTCTTTGGCAGCGGCCCGATTGGCCCCGGCGCGGGAGGTGTCGCCCCGCTGCGCATAGGGCGCAGATAGGCCGCCATGCCCGCGCGCGCGCCCTCTCGCCCGAAACCACTTTCTCGCATCCCGCCAAATGGGGCGTTCGCGTCGAACAGGTTGGTCGCATTCACCCAGACCACCCCCGCCTTGACGCGCGCGGCGATATCCATTGCCAGTGTCAGATTTTCAGACCAGATCGACGCAGCAAGCCCATAGCGGGTGTTATTTGCTAAATCGACTGCCTCATCCGGGGTGCGAAATGTCATGACCACGGCAACAGGGCCAAAAATTTCCTCGCTCACACAAGGGTTTGCGGGCGCTACATCAACCATCAACGCGGGCGGAAAGAAGCAGCCCTCGGGCGCGCTGCCCTGGTGAAGCACACCGCCAGCGGCCTGCCCCTGCGCAACAAGGTCGCGGATGCGGGCAAGCTGGCGCGCGTGCACGATCGCGCCGATATCGGTGGATTTGTCCAGCGGCTCTCCCACGCGCAAGGTTTCCATACGCGCGCGCAGCCGCGTCGTGAAACGCTCGGCCACCGCTTCGGCCACCAGAATGCGCGAGCCTGCGCAGCACACCTCGCCCTGATTGAACCAGATCGCGTCGACCACACCTTCTACAGCGGCCTCCAGATCAGCATCGGCAAAGACTATGAAGGGCGACTTGCCACCCAGTTCCAAAGTCAGCGCCTTTCCGCTGCCTGCCGTGATACGCCGGATTTCGCGACCGACATTCGTTGATCCTGTAAAGGCGATCTTGTCCACGCCGTCATGTGCCACAAGGGCGGCCCCAGTCGTGCCATCGCCGGTCACAATATTCACTACACCGGCAGGCAAGCCTGCCTCGATGCAGATTTCTGCAAACAGAAGTGCTGTCAGCGGCGTATATTCGGCGGGCTTCAGCAACACAGTATTGCCCGCCGCCAAGGCAGGCGCGATTTTCCAAGCCAGCATCAGCAGCGGAAAGTTCCAAGGGATGATCTGACCGCAAACGCCATGCGGCCCCTGCCCGGCAAATTCTTCCGCCACCAGTTCGGCCCAGCCTGCATGGTGATAGAAATGCCGGACTGCCAAGGGAACATCAATGTCGCGCGCCTCGCGGATGGGTTTGCCGTTATCAAGGCTTTCCAGCACCGTAAACAACCGTTCGCGCTTCTGGATCTGGCGCGCGATGGCGTAGAGATGGCGCGCGCGGGAATGACCGGAAAGCGCCGACCACGCCGGAAAGGCATCGCGGGCCGCTGCGACAGCGGCATCCACATCTTGCGCGCTGCCTTGGGTGACTTGTGCAAGCACTTCGTCGCGCGCGGGGTTCACACTGTCAAACACCGCACCCGGCGCTGTAAACGAACCACCTATAAAATGGCCAAACGGGCCGCGCGCCAGCCAGTCGCGGGCGATCGTGTCATTCTCAAGAGCGGGGCCATACTCCATGGTGTCGAGTATCTCCGTTATGGTGGGCATGGAATTGTCCTCAGGCAAGGGCAAGATGGTGATGGGCAGCATAGCGCCCCGTTACATGATGGGAGAGCTGGCGTTCTATATCCGCCAGCATCGACGAGGCCCCAAGGCGAAACAGGTCCGGGCGCAGCCAGTCGCGGCCCAGTTCCTCGCGCATCAGCACTTGCCAGTTCAGCGCGTCCTTGGCGGTTTTCATCCCACCGGCCGGTTTGAAACCGACGATATGACCACGTGCCGCCTGATAGTCCCGGATCGCGCGGCACATGGTCAGCCCGACAGGCAGGGTTGCATTCACGCCCTCCTTGCCGGTCGAGGTCTTGATGAAATCAGCCCCCGCCTGCATGGCAACCTGTGATGCGGCGTAAACATTCGACAAGGTTACAAGATCGCCTGTCGCAAGAATGGCCTTGAGATGCGCCGCGCCACATGCCGCGCGCATGGCGGCAACCTCGTCATATAACGCAGCCCAGTGCCCCCCCAGCACATGCGCGCGGGTGATCACGATGTCGATCTCCTGCGCGCCCTGATCGACAGCATACCGGATTTCAGCCAGACGCAGATCAAGCGGCATCAGCCCGGCGGGAAAGCCTGTTGCGACAGAAGCTACCGGAATGCCGGACCCTTCCAGCGCCTTGACGGCGGGCGCGACCATCGTGGGATAAACGCACACGGCCCCGGTTTTCGGCATGCCTTCCAGACCGAGGGCCGCGACAATCTCATCCGTCAATGGTCTGCGCGCCTTGGCGCATAGCCGCCGCACGCGGTCGGGCGTGTCATCACCCGCAAGGGTGGTCAGGTCCATGCAGGCAATGGCATTGAGCAGCCACGCAGCCTGATATCGGCCCTTGAGTGAGCGTCGCGCGGTCAAACTGGCCGCGCGACGCTTGCTTGCGGGGGTGTTCACAGGCTGAAAGCTGTCACAATCAAGGGGTGTTCCGGGGTTACGGGGGGGCATTATCAGGTCCATTTCTGGAAAAACTGTCTGCACTATGCGCATGCCCTATCTGCGAGGCAATCCCTGTTTCAAAATCATCTGTGCCGAAGCGCAAGATGATGTTGACGAAACTAATCAGGTATAATAACTGACAATATCAGTAGGAATTGAGCGGCGCGCCGCGAGAGGGAAGCGCAGAGACGCAGTACCGGGACCTTGTTCCTGCATGGACCTGAAACATGACCCAATGGGGGAAACCATGACCTTTCTTCGAAATTCCGTCTTTGCACTCGCAGCCTTTGCAGCAACGCCCACATTGGCGGACCTGACGCTGTATTCTGGCCGGGGCGAAACGCTGGTCGCGCCGATCATCGAACGCTTCACTGCCGAAACCGGCATCAATGTTGCGGTACGTTACGGCGGTACAGCCGAATTGACCATCCTTCTGCAAGAAGAGGGTGATCGCACACCTGCCGACCTGTTCTGGGCGCAGGATGTCACCGCTTTGGGTATGATTAAACCCATGTTTGCCGAAATGCCTTCCGAGACACTGGAAAAGGTTGAGTCTGTTTATCGTGACGCAGATGGCCGTTGGATCGGTATTTCCGGCCGATCCAGACTGGTCATCTATTCGCCAGAGCGTTTGGAAGAAGCCGACCTGCCAACCACAATGGCCGAACTGACCGACGAGCGTTTCCGCGGTCGCATGGCATTGGCGCCGACAAACGGATCCTTTGTCGCCCATGTCGCCGCCCTGCGCGAGGCCACAAGTGACGAATTCGCACTGGAATGGCTGCAAGGGCTGGCCGCGAATGAGCCGGTCATGGTCAGCAACAACACTGCGGGATATCAGGCAATTGCCGATGGCGAAGCCGATCTCATGCTGACCAACAACTACTATCTTGGTCGGTTCCTCGCGGCCGATGCAGATTTCCCGGTCGCACAAACGACGTTCGAGGCTGGCGATCTGGGTAACCTGATGATGGTTGCGGGCATTGGTGTCATGGAAGGAAGCGCCAACAAGGAAGAGGCCGTGGCTTTTGTAAACTTCCTTCTGGGTCAGACTGCGCAGCAGTATTTCACCGGCAATGTCTATGAATTTCCGGTAACGGGCGAAGGCATTGTGCCTGTTCAGGGCCGCGGATTGACCTTTCAGGAAGCGACCGAAGCCGCACCAGAGTTTGACCTCAACCTGATCGTTGATATGGAAGGTACTCTGGAACTTATCCGCGAATCGGGGCTGATTTGACAACACTCGATCTGATACCGGGCCGCCGAATTCCGGCGGCCCGCGTGCTGTTTTCGGCACTGGGCCTCGGGATCGGGGCCTTGATGCTTTTGCCGATCTATTATCTGCTGTTGCGGGCCTTTCAGGCCGATTTGCCAACAGTCTGGGCCTTGCTTACGCGCCCGCGCACAGGGCAGCTTCTAATCAATACCTTTTTGCTGACCGCTTGCGTGCTGGCCTTCTGCACGGTGATCGCCTTGCCGCTGGCATGGCTGGTCAGCCGCACCGACCTGCCTGGTCGGCGGGTTATCAATGTGCTTGCGGTTCTGCCGCTTGCTGTGCCGGGCTATGTAATGGCCTATGCCTTGATCGGGCTGTCGGGCAATTACGGCTTTCTCAATCAGGTGTTCGGTGTGACCATTCCGCGGATGCAAGGGCTGTGGGGGGCATCGCTTGCGCTGTCGCTATATTGCTTTCCGTATCTTTACCTTAACCTGCGCGCCGCCTTTGCCGGGCTGGATCAGGGACTGGAAGAAAGCGCACGCGCGCTGGGTTGTGGCCCGAAAGAAGTGTTCGCCCGTGTCACCCTGCCCCATCTACTGCCTGCCCTGATGGCCGGATGGCTGGTGATCGGGCTATATGTGATTGGCGATTTCGGGGCCGTCGCGTTGATGCGCTATGAGGCGTTCTCTTTTGTGATCTACCAGCAATACACCGCCGCCTTTGACAGGCTTTATGCGTCATGGCTGGCGCTGATCCTGATTGCAATCGCGCTGTCAGTGGTTTGGTGGGAAAGCCGCTTGCGCGAAGGCGCAAGCTATGCGCGCACCGGGTCCGGCAGTGGCACCGGATCGAAGCGGCTGGAACTTGGATGGGGCGGGAGGCTTGCAGGATGGAGTTTTTCAGGCGTTGTCGTGCTGGTCTCGCTGGGACTGCCGGTCGCCGTGCTCAGCTTCTGGATGACGCGCTCGGCAATCGGGCCTGTCCTGCACCCCTTGTTCAACAGCTTCATGCAGTCACTCTCCGTGGCAGTCCCCTCGGCGCTGATGGCCGCGCTGATGGCGCTGCCAGTCGCAGTTCTGGCCGTGCGCTACCCCTCGCGGCTGTCGACGCTGATTAACCGGCTGGCCTTTGTGGGCTACGCTATTCCGGCACTGGCATTCGCTTTGGCATTCGTGTTCTTCTCGTTGCAGGGCGCGCGCTGGTTGTATCAGACTCATCTGTTGCTGATAACGGTCTATGCACTTAGTTTTCTGGCGCTGGCAATTGGGCCGATCCGCTCGGCCTTTTATCAGACCCGCCCCTCGATAGAGGAATCCGCCCGCGCGCTTGGGCATGGGCCGCTTTCCGTCTTCTGGCGTGTCACATTGCCGTCGATCAGGCCGGGTGTTGTGGCAGGCATGGTGCTGGTATTCGTGATCGCCATGAAGGAATTGCCCATCGCATTTCTGCTGGCACCAACCGGGTTCAGGCCCTTGTCGATCACGATGTTCTCGCGCACCTCGGAAGGGATGCTGGTAGAAGCTGCACCCTATGCCGCAGCCATCATGGCATTCTCTGCCATTTTTGTTGGCTTCGTGTTGCGTCATGACAAGAAGGCAGGATAAATCACAACCATGAATGACATGACCACGCGCCCCAAGATCCTCAGTTTCAAGATGCCTGCCGATGCCTCGCCCCTTGGGTATCGTACGCGGCCATCAAAGACATTGCTGAGCGTCGAGAAACTGCGCAAGCAGTTCACAAAAGGCGAAGCCGCCGCCGTAGAGCGAGTCAGCTTTGATCTGGGCGAAGGCGAGATGCTGGCCCTGCTTGGCCCGTCGGGCTGTGGCAAGACGACGACCCTGCGCATGATTGGCGGGTTTGAAGCCCCCGATGAAGGGCGGATTTCACTCAATGGCCGAGACATCACGCATCTGCCCCCCGAAGCCCGCGGAATTGGGTTCGTTTTTCAGGATTACGCCTTGTTCCCGCATCTAAGCGTGTTCGACAATGTGAAATTCGGCCTACGCAAACTCAGCCGCCCGCAGGCAGAGGCACGTGCGAGAGACATGCTGGCCCTTGTCGGACTGGAGGCGCTTGGCACGCGCAAACCGCATGAATTATCTGGCGGGCAGCAACAGCGCGTGGCGCTGGCGCGGACATTGGCAGTGGCCCCCCCGCTTGTGTTGCTGGATGAACCCTTTTCAAATCTTGATGCCGCCATGCGCGTCGAGACCCGGCAAGAGGTTCGCAAACTGCTAAAATCGGCAGGATCAGCCGCGATTCTCGTCACCCATGATCAGGAAGAAGCGATGGCCGTCGCAGACCGGATTGCCGTGATGGAGAAAGGCCGCGTCATCCAGATCGGCACGCCAGACGAAATATACCGCAACCCTGTATCGGCCTTTGTTGCATCCTTTCTGGGTCGGTCGAACATTCTAAATGGCACGGCGTCGGGGATGGAGGTCAAGACAGAGTTTGGCACCCTGCCCCTGTCGCGTGCAGCCAATGGCGCTGTTTCGTTATCGGTACGGCCCGAACAGATTATGCTTGAAGCAGATCCTGACGGACCGGCCTCTGTGGTTGGGCGGGAATTTCGCGGGCATGACCAGCTTTACTGGGTGCAAGAGGGCGAGCGCTGCATGCTGGTCATCTCTGGTGCTGGCGCGATGATTGATGTTGGCGCAAGGGTGCGTCTGCGCATTTGCGACTGCGTTGTGCCACTGGGATAGGCTATCGGTTTTATCTACGCCAAGGGCTTGGTTTAAAACGGCTTTTGCGCCCGGCTTTCGGGATATCCGATTTGACAAAACGGTACTGCGCCTCTGCATGAGGGGGATGGCCCGCGCAGCGTTCCCAATAGCTTCGTCCCCCCATGCGCAGCCACAGCGGTACGCACAGGATCACGCCCGCGATAAACCCGCCAGCATGCGCCCAATAAGCCACCCCACCGGCATCGGCTGGCGTGCTTAACCCGCCAAGGATCTGGAACACGAACCAACTGCCCAGAACCAGCCATGCCGGCACAGGTATGACGCGGAAAATTATGATCAGGAACAAGAACATATCTACCCGCGCGCGCGGGTAGAACAAAAAATACCCCCCCAGCACACCGGCAATCGCCCCGGATGCCCCGACCATCGGGATCATGGAGGTGGGTTCAGTGGCGTATTGCAACCCGGCCGCTGCCAGCCCGCAGACCAGATAGAAGATAAGGAATTTCCAGTGCCCCCAGACCTCTTCCATATTATCGCCGAATATCCAGAGAAACAGCATATTCGCGCCCAGATGCAGCAAATCGCCATGCAGGAATTGGTGCGAGATCAGCGTGGCATAGCCTTCGCCATATGTCAGGCGTGCGGGTAACATGCCCCATTCATGAAACAGCCGCATTAGGGCGTAATCATCTGAATATAAGGGGAAAAACAGCGCGAACACCACGACATTCGCCGCCAGAAGCGCATAGGTCACATAGGGACGCTGGGCGGACGGGTTATGATCGCGGATCGGAATAAGCATAGAGGCGTATATCCATAAAGAAACGGCGCCCTGAAAAGCATTCATGGGCGCCATTATTAAATTAATGTTGCAGCGCGGGCAAAACTACTCGGCGGTCAGCAACGGCGGCTTGTTGCCTGTGATCCGCTTGGCATCAGGGCCGTCCATCGTCAGTTCGATCTCACCGTCGCGAACATGGACATGAACAACCCCACCCTTGGCCAGCTTGCCAAACAGCAGTTCCTCAGCAAGCGGCTTTTTGATGTATTCCTGAATCACGCGTGCCAGAGGCCGCGCGCCCATCTTGTCATCATAGCCTTTCTCGCCCAACCATACCGCGGCTTCCTCGCTCAGGTCGATGGTGACATTGCGATCCATCAACTGTGCTTCGAGTTGCAGAACGAATTTCTCGACCACACGCATGATCACCGAACGTGGCAACGGCGCAAAACTGATCACCGCATCAAGCCGGTTGCGGAATTCAGGTGTGAATGTCCGTTCGATCGCGGCAGTATCTTCGCCTTCACGCCGGTCCCGCCCAAAGCCGATGGCTGCCTTGGCCTGTTCGGAAGCACCCGCATTTGAGGTCATGATCAGGATGACATTGCGGAAATTTACCGTGCGGCCATTGTGGTCGGTCAGTTGCCCGTGATCCATGACCTGCAACAATATGTTGTAGACATCAGGATGGGCTTTTTCCATCTCGTCAAGCAGCAGCACACAATGCGGGTGTTGGTCCACACCATCTGTCAACAGCCCGCCCTGATCGAACCCGACATAACCCGGAGGGGCACCGATCAGGCGCGAAACTGCATGCTTTTCCATGTATTCCGACATGTCGAAGCGCAGCAATTCAACGCCCAATGTATCGGCCAACTGCTTGGCAACTTCGGTTTTGCCGACCCCGGTCGGACCAGCAAAGAGGTAGTTGCCAATGGGTTTCTCGGGTTCGCGCAAACCGGCACGGGCCAGCTTGATCGCAGAAGACAGCGCCTCGATGGCCTGATCCTGACCAAATACAACCCGCTTGAGCCCTGCTTCCAGATCACGAAGGGTTTCCGAATCGTCTTTCGACACGCTTTTCGGTGGAATGCGCGCGATTTTGGCGACAACCGCCTCGATCTCTTTCGGACCAATCGTCTTGCGACGCTTGGATTCGGCCACCAGATGCTGTGCCGCGCCCGCCTCGTCAATCACGTCAATGGCCTTGTCAGGCAATTTACGATCATTGATGTAACGCGCGGACAGTTCCACCGCGATCTTGATCGCGTCATTGGTGTAGCGGATATCGTGGTGTTCCTCGAAATATGGTTTCAGACCCATAAGGATCTTGATCGAATCCTCTACCGTCGGTTCCACAACATCAATCTTCTGGAACCGCCGCGACAGGGCGCGATCCTTCTCGAAATGCTGCCGGAATTCCTTGTAGGTGGTAGAGCCCATGCAACGCAACTTGCCCCCCTGCAATGCAGGTTTCAGCAGGTTAGAGGCATCCATCGCCCCGCCCGAAGTGGCACCAGCCCCGATTACCGTATGAATTTCATCGATGAACAGAACGGCATCAGGATGGTCTTCCAACTCCTGCACAACTGATTTCAGGCGTTCTTCAAAATCGCCACGATAACGCGTCCCTGCCAGCAATGCGCCCATGTCCAAGGAAAAGATCGTGGAATGCGCCAGAATTTCAGGGGTCTGACCTTCGACGATCTTCTTTGCCAGACCTTCGGCGATAGCAGTCTTGCCCACGCCGGGGTCGCCCACCAACAGCGGGTTGTTCTTGCGCCTGCGGCACAAGACCTGAATGCAGCGTTCAACCTCGGACGAGCGGCCGATCAGCGGGTCCACTTCGCCCTTGCGCGCCTTGGCGTTCAGATCGACGCAGTATTTCCCAAGCGCGGTTTCTTTTGCTTTCTCGTCAGACTTGGCTTGCTCTGTCTCTTCTTCATCAGCACCGGAAACCGGGCGGTTCTCGGAATACTGTGAATTCTTTGCAACCCCGTGCGCGATGAAGTTCACCGCGTCATATCGGGTCATGTCCTGCTCTTGCAGGAAATAGGCCGCGTTCGATTCGCGTTCAGCGAAAATCGCGACAAGAACATTGGCGCCGGTCACCTCATTGCGGCCGGAACTCTGGACATGGATCGCAGCGCGCTGGATCACCCGCTGAAATGCTGCGGTCGGCACCGCCTCCGACCCTTCGATATCTGTAACAAGCGATGCGAGTTCTTCTTCGACGAATTCTTGCAAGGTCTTGCGCAGACTGTCGAGGTCGACATTACACGCCAGCATCACGCGGCTTGCATCGGGCTCGTCGATCAAGGACAGCAACAGATGCTCGAGCGTTGCAAATTCGTGCCGACGGGCATTGGCCAGCGCCAGCGCTCCATGAATGGATTGTTCGAGGGTAGTCGAAAAGCTTGGCACGTCAGACGCTCCTGTTTCTGATGGTTACTGGCATCGCCAGTTCCCAATATCGCCTCATAGTCTTAAACTTCGGTTTTATTCGGCAACCTTCAAGACTTATTTGTGAAACTTTGCCGTATCCCACCTGATCTGGCAAGTTTTCTCAGCTATTGCCCGCAAGATGGTCGCTCAAAACCTGTCTTTAAGGTCACGCAGATAGGAAAACATCTCGAGGTCGGTAGCTGCTTTCTTTCCGCATCGGTGTTTCAGGTAGTCCTGCGATGCCCGAAGAAAAGGGTTTGTTGCCTTTTCGACACCGAGACTGGCTGTCGCCATCGGCTTACCCGAAGCGCGCCCGACCTCCAGTTCTGCAAGACGGGTTTGCAAGTCGACATTATCAGGGTCCACACTCAGCGCGAAGGCCCCATTGCCCTTAATGTAATCATGTCCCGAACACATAAGCGTGTCCTCGGGCAGCGCCATCAGCTTGGTCAGGCTGTCCCACATCTGCGCCGCGTTCCCCTCAAAAAGACGCCCGCAACCCAAGGCCATCAGGCTGTCGGCTGTAAAGGCCAGCCCGCTATCGGGAAAGTGAAAGGCGATATGCCCGATCGTGTGGCCGGGAACATCAATGACATACCCGATCTCATTGCCAAGGACCACTCGGTCGCCCTCTTCAAGCACATGATCCAGTGCAGGAAGCCGATGCTGATCGGCACGCGCACCCCAGACTGCCGCACCCGTCGCTTCACGCAAAGCCTCTACCCCGCCAATATGGTCGTCATGGTGGTGTGTGATCAGGATATCGCTAAGCACCCACCCCGCCTGCGCCAGCGCGCGCTTGATCGGGTCTGCTTCGGGCACATCAACGACAGCGGTGCGCCCGCTGGATGCATCATGAATCAGATACGCATAATTGTCGCGCAGACAGGGTACGGTCTTGAGCATGAGCGTCATGGTGTTTTCCTTGCATTTCTGTCGTATTCGGTCAGTGTGAGGGATGCGACGATGCGGCGCAACCCATCGAATATGCGAGACAAGATGCACCAAGACGTCTGCTTTTTGCGCGATTTCTATTACACCAGCGCGCTTGGGCGCGCCGCGCAAAAAGCCATGCGCGACCGTCTGCGTGCCTGCTGGCCTTCGGTTTCAGGGCTGTCCGTGGCGGGTTTCGGTTTTGCAGCGCCATTGCTTCGCCCGTGCCTGCTGGATGCGCGCCGTGTCATCGCGCTGATGCCCGCACAACAAGGCGTCATGCACTGGCCCGCAGAGGCGGCCAATCACTCTGCCTTGGTCGAGGAGACGAACTGGCCGCTTGCGTCTGACAGCATAGACCGTCTGGTGGTGCTGCATGGGATAGAAACATCCGACCGCCCTGCGGCCTTGATGGAGGAGGCCGCGCGCGTTCTCAAGATTGGTGCCAAGATCGTCTTGATCGTTCCCAATCGCTCAGGCTTGTGGGCGCGCCGCGATGGTACGCCCTTTGCCCTTGGACGCCCCTATTCGCTGGGTCAGGTCGAGGCATTGCTTGTCGAACACGGCTTTGAGGTGGAAAACCATTCTGCCGCCTTGTTCTTTCCCCCGAGAAACCGCGCGTCCTGGCTGCGATGGGCAATGATGATGGAAGGGCTTGGCCAGAAACTGTCGCGCTACCATGCAGGCGGTGTGTTGCTGGTTGAAGCGGTCCGTGTCGCAGACGCCCCCCGCCCCTCCGGGCTGAGTGTGCGCGAACGCAAACCCCTGCGCATTCTTGATCCGGTTCGCGCGGGTGGAACCCAGCCCGCATGGAGAAGTGATCGTCTTGAGGCGCGACTTCAGCAAAAAAATATTTACCAAGGAATCATCAATCTGAATGCTTTGCAAACACGACTAGATATTACGCGTCTTTGGCGTTACTGATCACATCCTGCGCCATGATAGCGCAAGCCTGTGGCAGATTGTCGCACTATCGGTCTGATTTATTCCATGCTTTCTCACGATGGCGCGACCTTGACGGTTGCAGCATCAAAAACCCTCTGCTAAACCCGCGCCGAT
>SLAT01000010.1 GCA_007126715.1 Roseinatronobacter sp. | reverse complement strand
TATCGCAATTCAGTGCTCGCACGCATCGTGGACCGCAGTTCCGTTGCACTGCTCAGTAATTACTTTTCCGAGTCTTCCTTCGATGTGCTGAGCAGGGCTTTTGCGCATGTTGTCGATTGGCAACGACATGTTGTCGACATCACCAACAATCTGCTTGGCGCGCGCAGCGAGGTTATAAACCCGGCGATAAACACAGCCCTTGCCCGAACCGGGCAGCTTGCGCGGTCGGATAGAACATATGTGTTTCGTATTCGTCCTCCGGACCGGCTGGATAATACGCATGAATGGGTTGCTGATGGCATCGAGCCCATGATTGACCAATTGCAGGACTTGCCGGAATCGATGATGGATGACTGGCGCGGGAAACTCGACGCCGGAGAGCCGGTCGACATACCCGATGTAAATGCCTTACCTGAAGAGTCAGGCGTGCGTGAAGTCTTGCAGATGCAGGGGATTCAATCGCTGCTGGCAGTTCCAATGCGATCGAATGGGCAGCTAACGGGTTTTATCGGCTATGATGCCGTGCGCAGCACCCGCAGTTTCCTGCCGGTCGAGATAGAACTGTTGCAGTCTGTAGCCAATGCCATTGGCGTGGTCATGGATCGTGCGGCGGCCGAGGCGCGGGCGCGCGAAGCAAATACGCGTTTGCGTCATGAACGCGACAGGTTTCAGGCAACGCTTGCGGCAATCCCCGATCTGGTTCTGGAACTGGATGCTGAGGGGCGTTTTGTCAGTTATGGGGCGGGCGCAGGACTGGCCCCCGCCTATCCGCTTGAAGAGGTGCTGAACCGACTGCCGGAAGAGGTATTGCCCGCGCATCTTGCCAAACTTATGCGCACGATCATGACCGCTGTGGAAAAGGAAGGGCAGGCCAGCGGCTATCGTTATCCCATGGCCATCGGGGACGAGCAGCGTTGGTTCGAAGTGTCAGCCGCAGCCAAAAGCGCACAGGATGGGCGGGCGGGCGGTTTTGTTTTCCTGATCCATGATATCACCGCGTCATATCGGCAGCAGCGCCAGATCCAGCGCCTTGGCCGCATCGCGGAGCTCACCTCAAACCTTGTTATCATAACCGATGCCAAAGGACGTATCGACTGGGTCAATCCGGCTTTTGAAACACGGAGTGGTTGGAAACTTGCTGAAATTCGGGGCAGCAAGCCTGCTGATTTCCTGCAAACACCAGAGACGGATCGCGCAACGCTGGGGCGGATAAGTGCTGCGTTGAGACAAGGAATGTCGGTTCAGGCACAACTACTCAACCGCAATCGGGAGGGGCAAGATTACTGGATTGCAAAAGATATTCAGCCATTGACCGACGACGAAGGGCGATTGGACGGATTTGTGTCTGTCCAGACCGACATAACGGAACTGCAAGAAGCGCACCAGCGCGCGCTACGGGTGCGGGCCTTGGCGATGGAAACCGCCAGTGACGGGATCGCCATCAGTGACGCGCAAGGCAAGTATATCTTCATGAATGCCGCACATCGAGACATGTTCGGTGTGGATTTGCATGAAGATATCAGCGCATTGAGCTGGCAGAACTTTGTCTCGCCCGAAGAGAAATATCGTTTTATGACGCAGGAATGGCCGAAACTTTTGGAAACGGGGGCGTGGCGGGGTGAATTGGCGGGCCTGCATCGTGATGGCCGTCAGATTCAGCAAGAAGTTACCCTGAGCCTTGCCGATGATGGCGGATTGGTTTGCTTCACGCGGGACATATCTGAAAATCGATCCCTTTAAATAGAACAGGCCCGCCTTCGTGACGATTTGCAACTTGCCCAAAGGCGTGAAACGATTGCGCATCTGGCCTCTGGTGTTGCGCATGATCTCAACAATCTGGTCGCTGTTGTTTCGGGAACGGTGTCGTTGTTGGAAGGGCAGAGTCACGGCGGTCCAGAGTTCCGTTCAGGCTTGACACGTATCAAGCGTGCAATGGATGCGGCGCAAAACCTGGTTGCTGGCTTGAAAAGCAGCACCCGCCCCAAAGCGACCCGCACCACGCTCGATTTGCGCAATGTCATCTCCGAAGCTGTTGACCTTCTTGGCTCGGAGCGGCGCAAGAAGCACTCGATCATTGTCGAGTTTGCCAGTTCCGTCATGCCAGTATGGGCGAACCAGACCGAATTGCTGCAAGTGATATTGAACCTTGTGCTGAATGCTTGCGAATCTGCTGCTGATCGCTCCAGCACTGTCAACATCGCGATGGGCGGGGAAAGCGCGCGCATACCTGACAAGATGCCAGATGTTGGCGAATTGAATGCCGATCTGAGTTATTCAGTCTTTCAGGTGTCCGATACAGGTGATGGTCTTGACCCGGAAATCGCGGACCGGTTGTTCGAAAGCCACGTTACCACCAAGGGCAGTGCTGGCACTGGAATGGGGCTGGCGATCATATCGGGAATATTGTCCGACAATGGGTGCGCCTTGTGGTTTGACAGCGTGCCGCAAAAAGGCGTCACAGTGACGGTTGCATGGCCCGAACAGGAAATTCAGCCCAAGGATGGCAGTCGCATCGCCGAGAGAATCGCCAGTGCGGCAAAGCTGACCGGACACCATATTCTGGTAGTCGATGATGTCGTGGATGTTGGCGATGTGCTGTCCGAGATGCTGGAGACTGACGGTGCCGTAACAGTCGCAATCTCGGACCCGCAAGAAGCACTGGATCTTTTGTCAGAAAATCCCGGCCTATGGTCGGCAGTTGTGACAGATCTCGATATGTTCGATATAACAGGTGTCGATATCGCCAAGGCTGCGGCACAGCTTGATCCGCCTGTACCATGTGTACTTGTGACGGCCCTGCCAGACCATGCCGCAAAGAATCGGCACTTGTTTCACAGCATTTTAGCCAAGCCGGTCGAGGCACTTGCGCTAATCAGGCACGTCCGAGCGGCTGTATCCTGCTAATTTCCTGCCACAAGGCCTACGAGAAAGTTCCCTGACCCTCTCTTTAGAGTGTTCAGCGAACTTTCCCCCTTTCGGGCTCCCAAAGATCGTCTGATGCAACCTATGGGCGCGACACCTTCGTTTACCAAGATGTTAGTTTGACTCGTTAAGGTTAATATTGAGAGCCTTTGGCCTGAGGAACTACTGACGGAATATTGCAAAACAAGCACTTTTATTTGCCATGCACACTGCACCCGACGTTTGTAGGGATGAAGTGAAAAGCCTGTGATCTGCCAAAAACTCACAGGCTGAGCATGTCTTTTTAATTGCTGCAATGACTTCGGCATCGAACTTCTCGCTGCAAGGCACAAAGCGGATGAAAGGAAATTCGCGATGAATATGTTTAATGAATGGTCGAATGTCGAGAAGTTCCCGGCCGTCTCGGATGTCCAACTTCCCAGCAAGGCGCTAGCGCTGGTTCCAGAAGATATTGAACGGCTTTTGAACAAGATGATGGACCATCT
>SLAT01000265.1 GCA_007126715.1 Roseinatronobacter sp. | reverse complement strand
GCCCCCGATACTGCCCGCGCACAAACTCGCCTGGCTTGATCGGGTCCAGAGCGCGAATGACCTTCAACTTCTCGTCGCGCATCGCATCAGGCTCAAAGCTGTGCGGCGGCTCCATCGCGATCAGGCAAAGAAGTTGCATCAGATGGTTTTGCACCATGTCACGCATCGCGCCCGAACTATCATAATATTCGCCGCGACCATCAACGCCGACAGTCTCTGCCACAGTGATCTGAACATGATCTATGAACTGAGCATTCCATAGCGGTTCGAACAGAATATTGGCGAAACGAACTGCCATAAGGTTCTGAACGGTTTCCTTGCCCAGATAATGGTCGATCCGGTAAATCTGATCCTCATGGAAATACTCGGCCAGCGTGGCATTGAGGGCGCGCGCTGTTGCCAGATCCTTGCCAAATGGTTTCTCCACGACAATGCGCGAATTGCGATCCGCGATCCCGCGCTGGTGCACGCGCTTGGCGATATCACCAAACAGTGCCGGCGATACCGAGAAATAGAACGCGCGCACAATATCATGGCGCATCATGCTGCCCAGCAGGTCCCAGCCATCATCGCCCCTGGCGTCGATGGTGACATAATCCAACATATCCAGAAAGCTGGCAATCTTGTCCTCGACAAGCTCTTTGCGGTCCAGAAACTCTTCTAATGCGGCGCGGACCATGTCCCGAAAGTCACCGCGCGCGACTTCGCTTCGCGCGGCCCCAACGATCTTTGCCCCTTTTGGGATTTGCCCTTCTTTCCAGCGCCGATAAAGCCCTGGAAGGATCTTGCGCCGTGCAAGATCACCTGTCGCGCCGAAAATGACGAGGTCAAACTTTTCAACCGGAATGACGCGTGCAACCATGATACCCCCTCGCCCGAAAACCTGCTCAGCGCCTTATCTCCGTATCGTTAGCGCTATCATCGCTTCGTCTACAGTCTGATGCATGACCTGTCCAGTGGGCAAACAAAACCCGCTCAGGCGTCGAGTTCGGTATCCCAGTACAAGTAATCCAGCCAGCTGTCATGCAGATGGTTTGGCGGAAAACGTCTGCCAAGATTGCGCAACTGTTCGGATTCAGGACGTACCGGCTGTGTACGCAGCTTCATCCCGGATTCACGCAAAGTCTTGGACCCTTTTCGAAGATTGCAAGGGGCACAGGCTGCCACTACATTTTCCCAACTCGTTACCCCACCCAATTTGCGTGGAAGCACATGATCAAAAGTCAGATCATTCCGCGAGCCACAATACTGGCAGGAAAATTCATCGCGCAGGAACAAGTTGAAACGGGTAAAAGCAACGCGTTTGCGCGGTTTGACATATTCGCGAAGCACCACGACCGATGGCACCCGTATTTCCATGCGCTGGCTACGCACGACTTGCTCATATTCCGCAAGAATATCGACCCTGTCCAGAAACACCGCCTTGACCGCGTCCTGCCAAGGCCAGAGCGATAGAGGATAATATGAAAGCGGCCTGTAATCGGCGTTCAGCACCAAAGCAGGAAACTGACGCAGCGCAACCGGGTCACGCACAAAATCTGACCTGAAATCACCATCCACAGGTGCCACCTCCGATCTGGTGGCCCTTGGGGCGACATCTTGCGCGCGCCCCGCAGGGCCGTAAGTATGCTGCGCCACAGCATTCGATAGCTGCGACTATATATAGCGCGTAGCATCTGGCAAGACTTAAGATGCCACCAAATGTCGCATGATTGCACGCTAGTGTCATTTTGAAACATCTATGTGAACAGAGCGTGTTTTCCAGCGCATTTGGCCGCACATGGTTTCACTGCGTCAAGGAACCACAGGCGGCAGCACTCTGTTGTCAACCTCAGAGCAGTAATTGTTGTTGGAAACCTAGCCTCGCCGCCGCATCGCAGCAGGTCTTGTTGCGGATTTTTACAGTCGATGTGCCAGATTGTGACATGAAATCCGGTCTGGCACGCATAAGGCTTGCAACGGTGACCCGACATCGATCCTGCGAACCAGCATAACACGGAGGTTCGGGATTTCTGTGGTGCCGCTGAAGGGACTCGAACCCCCGACCCCATCATTACGAATGACGTGCTCTACCAACTGAGCTACAGCGGCGACCTCGCGCGGTCTTTAGCACCGGTTTTTGGTGCCGACCAGACCCCTCAAGCAGATTTATTTTCGGTATCTGCGCTTTCGACAATATCGCCTTCAACCACAGCATCTGGCGTTTCGACAGGCTTTGGCAGGCTGCCCACGATCAGTGGCAAAAGCTCTGTCTGCGTCGAAGATGGGCCTGTGCTGTCAGGGGCATCGCGCCACTCAAGCGTATCAAATGCGCCACAATTGTCGCAAACCGCCTGCCAGGACGCATGCACATGCTGACATTTCGAGCAGACCCATTGGGGGCCGCGTTTTGCAGTCAAAGCCCGCGCGAGCCAGCCACGGACAACCGCATCATCGGCCCCTTCGCCACGCTCGATCGCGGCCATGATGGTAAGGGCCCGCACAGTCGGATCGCTTTCATACAGATCACCAAGTGCACGGCGCGCGCCAGGGAAATCTTCTGCCGTGATCAGCAATTCGGCGCGCAAAAGCTTGGTCTCCGCGGCATCAGGATGCATGCGCAAAAGCTTTTCGAACCGTGTCTTGCGCTGTATCGGCGTCTCGTCTTTCTCGATCGCGGCGAAGGCTGCGGCAAGATCCGGGTGCGGCTGTGCTTTCCATGCCCGCTTGATGGCCTTGGTCGCGTAGCTTCCTTTGCCTTGTGCACTTAACGCCTGAGCAGCCGCAACTGCAGCCGGAATCAGGTCTGGGGAAAGCCGGTTTGCCTCAATCGCCGCTTCTCTTGCGCGCTGAAGTTCCCCTTGAGCGGCCAGTTTGTCGGCATCTTGCAAGGCCAGTATGGCATCGCGCCTGCGCCAGACATCGCGCGGCAAACTGCCAGAGGTTTTCTTGAGCAGCAATGTCTTGCGTGCACCGCCCCAATCCTCTGCCTCGGTCTGCAATTGCAGCAAGGTGTTCTGCGTCGCCTCATGGGCGGGTTGCATTTCCAAGGCCTTGGCCGCAAGCGCACGCGCCTTGTCCTTGTCACCCTGATCCAGTTTGGACCGGATCAGCCCCTGCACTGCGACAAACCTGCTTCGATTATCGGACAAAAGGGCCTTGTAGCGCTCCTCTGCCAGTTCGCGATTGCCTTTCATCTCGGCAGCCTGTGCCACAAGAAGATTGGTCATGACTGGCCGATTCAGAAGCTTATGCGCCTTTTCTGCCTTGACGATAGCAGTTTTACCATCCCCCTCGGCCTGCGCCACCATTGCCAGAAGCAATGCATCCAGACCGCGCTTTTCACGATTGCGCATGAAAAAACGCCGCACTGCGGTTTCGTCACCGTTCATGAAGCGCAGAACTGCAAATGACAGGCCGGTTCAGAAGCTTATGCG
>SLAT01000006.1 GCA_007126715.1 Roseinatronobacter sp. | reverse complement strand
TTATCCGGGAAAGCCATTGGTCGGGCTGCGCGGTGCCAGCGGTGAAAGCCGAACCCTGATCGAGCGCAGTTGGCGCGCGGCCTGTTCTGTTGGCGGGGTGGATGCCGTTTATGTTGCCACGGATGATGAGCGAATCGCCGATGCTGCGCGGGGTTTTGGCGCGAATGTCGTCATGACCGATATTTATTGTGCAAATGGCACGGAACGTTGTGCGGATGCGCTGTCGCGGCTGGGAATTGCGCCGCATGTGGTTGTGAACCTGCAAGGTGATGCGCTGCTGACGCCTGCATGGTTTGTCTCCGCGCTGATCTCGACAATCGAGGCGGGTGCAGAGGTCGCGACACCTGTGCTGCGCCTGACCCCTGAAACCTACGCTCGCTTTGTCGAGGACCGCCGCGTGGGCCGCGTAGGGGGCACGACTGCGGTGATGACGGCGCAGGGGCAGGCGCTTTATTTCTCGAAAGAAGTGTTGCCCTATACCGGGCGCAGCTATGCACGGACCGAACAAGTGCCAGCCTTTCATCATGTCGGCGTTTATGCCTACACACCAAAGGCGCTTGCCGAGTATATGCATGCAGGGGCCTGTGATCTGGAAAACCTTGAAGGGTTGGAGCAGTTGCGCTTTCTTTATAATGGTCTGCCAATCACCTGTGTCGAGGTTGACGCTCGGGGGCGCGAGTTTTGGGAATTGAACAACCCCGAAGACGTTGCCCGCATAGAGGCGGTCTTGCGCCGTGAAGGGATCGCATGAGGATAAAGATCGACCAGATCAGTATTGGCAATACGCTGCCCTTCGCGTTGATTTCGGGGCCGTGCCAGTTGGAAACTCTCGATCACGCGCGGCAGATCGCCGGAACCCTGTCAGAGGTTTGTGCGCGGCTCGGCATTCCTTTCATCTTCAAGGCCAGTTTTGACAAGGCAAACCGCTCCAGCCTGTCAGGCAAGCGCGGCCCCGGTATGGATAAGGGGCTGGATATACTGGGCCGCATCCGGGCCGAATTTGGCTGTCCTGTGCTGACCGATGTGCATGAAGTGGCGCAATGTGCGCCTGTGGCCGAAACCTGCGATGTGCTGCAAATTCCGGCCTTTCTGTGCCGTCAGACGGACCTGTTATTGGCCGCAGGGGCGACGGGTCGGGTGGTCAATATCAAGAAAGGGCAGTTTCTGGCCCCTTGGGATATGGAACATGTGGTCGCAAAGCTGGCTTCAAGTGGGAACACGCAGATCATGCTGTGCGAGCGTGGCACGTCCTTTGGTTACAACACACTTGTGTCCGACTTGCGTGCGCTGCCGATCATGGCGCAAACAGGTTACCCGGTGATCTTTGATGCCACACATTCTGTCCAGCAGCCCGGCGGTCAGGGCACCAGTTCAGGCGGGCAGCGCGAATTTGTGGCGCCGCTTGCGCGCGCGGCGCTGGCGGTGGGGTGTGCAGGGCTGTTCATCGAAACGCATGAAGCGCCCGAAACCGCACCATCGGACGGGCCGAATATGGTGCGGCTGGATCAAATGGCGGGGCTTCTGGCACAGTTACAGGGGTATGACAAGCTGTCCAAGTCTGGCATGGCGCATTAGCCATCACGCGCGCGACATGTTTCCAAATATCGCAGCGTTCGCGGCTTTCGGGCCATCGCTTATGAGTTGCGCCGTGGCCGTGTAGCCGATTTTACGCCTGTCTGCCGCGCGCGATTCGAGCATAGGCTGCAAGCCGCTGATCGTTGCGTGCACGCAAGCGCGTGACCAGTTTCCGAGTGCTTTGATGGGGCGCTTGGTTGCGCAAGATCTGCAAGAACCGGCCAAGCCGTGTGTCCTGTGTTTCGCGTGGGGTGTCGATCAGATGTTTTGGCATATCGTGATCTCCTCTCTATGTCGGGCAGCCAAGATAACACAGACTTCCATTCCGGCCAAAGCCCGCGCGCTCTCTTGACGCCCCTGTGATCAGGCTCTAGCCAGTGGGCAAACAAGCGAGAGGAAATCCAATGACCAACCCTTCCCTGCTCATTTTGCCCGGCGACGGGATTGGCCCCGAAGTCATGGCCGAGGTCCGCAAGATTATTGACTGGTTCGGCGCAAAGCGCGGCATCGTGTTTGACGTTAGTGAAGATCTGGTAGGCGGCGCAGCCTATGATGCGCATGGCACGCCGCTGCATGACGATACAATGGCAAAGGCGCAAGCGGCAGATGCAGTGCTTCTGGGCGCTGTGGGCGGGCCGAAATATGACGCACTGGATTTCAGCGTAAAGCCCGAACGCGGGCTGCTGCGTCTGCGCAAGGAAATGGACCTGTTCTCTAACCTGCGCCCGGCGCAGTGCTTTGACGCGCTGTCGGATTTCTCGTCGCTGAAAAAGGATGTGGTCGCCGGTCTGGACATCATGATCGTGCGCGAACTGACATCGGGCGTCTATTTCGGTGAGCCGCGCGGGATTTTCAAAGAGGGCAACGAACGCGTGGGCATCAACACCCAGCGCTATACGGAATCCGAAATTGCGCGCGTGGCACGCTCGGCTTTTGAGTTGGCGATGCGTCGGGACAAGAAGCTCTGCTCTATGGAAAAGGCCAATGTCATGGAATCGGGCATCTTGTGGCGCGAGGTCGTGACCGAAGTGTCCAAGGAATACCCGGAGGTCGAACTAAGCCATATGTATGCCGATGCAGGTGCCATGCAGTTGACGCGCTGGCCCAAGCAGTTTGATGTCATCGTGACCGACAACCTGTTCGGCGACCTGTTGTCCGATCTGGCGGCCATGCTGACGGGCTCGCTTGGGATGTTGCCTTCCGCCAGCCTTGGCGCGCCCATGGCGAATGGTCGCCCAAAGGCGTTGTATGAACCCGTGCATGGTTCCGCCCCCGATATTGCTGGACAGGGCAAGGCAAACCCGATCGCCTGTATCCTGAGTTTCGCGATGGCGTTGCGCTACAGTTTCGATCAGGGCGAGGAAGCGGCGCGGCTGGAGGCTGCGATCGAACATGTGCTGGCCGATGGGGTCCGCACTGCAGATCTGATGGGGCCGGATGGTGGGACGCCGGTTTCAACCAGCGGCATGGGTGACGCGATTCTGGCGGCACTGGACGCAAGTCTCTAAGGCAACTTGCGCGGCGCAGGCACAATGATGCCTGACGCCGCGGCCAGGTTTTTCCCGTGGGCGAGATATGCGATGTCGGCTTTCAGGGTATTTGGACGGACGAATCGTCAGTGTTGGTCAGACGTCTTGCGCGAACCATAGTGTTTGATATAATGAACAAAAAGTGAACATTTGGCGGTGAACCTTGGAGGAATACCCATGACCGAGGCTTTGAAGATCGACTATGTTGAATTTTACAGCGCGAAACTTGAGATGACTCAAGAGTTTTTCAGCAAGGCGTTTGGATGGGATTTTGTCGAATTTGGCCCTGATTATCGCGACATTCAGCGCGCAG
>SLAT01000114.1 GCA_007126715.1 Roseinatronobacter sp. | reverse complement strand
GTAACAATCGCACTCGCCAATCGGTCAATGGTGACAGTGCAGCTTTTGCCTGATGCGCTCGCCTCTCTGACCGGCATAGATATGTCTCTCTCGCTGCCGCTGTTTGTGTTGCTGGGCATCGCAATCGCGGTCGGGCTGCTTCTGGGCTTTGTGTGGGAATGGTTCCGTGAACACTCCATCCGCGCCGAGGCGGCGCGCCTGCGCCGCGAACAAGAAAGCATGCGCGCAGAACTCAAGCGCGCGGAAAAAGCTGCACCACAAACACGCAAGGATGATGTGCTTGCGCTGGTCGAGGCGAAGTGACCTTTTCCCATGCCTGACGCGGTGAAGGTAAAAGTCTGCGGCCTGACCACTGCTCAGGCGGTGTCTGATGCTGTTAAATCGGGCGCGGATTATGTGGGGTTTGTCTTTTTTCCGCCGTCGCCGCGTAACCTGACACTGGACCAGGCGTCGGTATTGGCGGCAGATGTTCCAGCGGGAATAACGAAAGTCGCGCTGACCGTCGATGCTGACAATGCCGCGCTTGACGCGCTGACCGCGCAGGTTGCGATAGATATGTTGCAACTTCATGGGCACGAATCCCCCGCCCGCGTTGCAGAGATTCGCGCGCGCTACGGCCTTCCTGTCATGAAGGCGGTGGGGCTGGCGGATCGCGCCGATCTCGATATTCTGGACACATATCTGAGTGCCGCCGACCAAATTCTGGTCGATGCGAAGCCGCCCAAAGATGCGGTTCTGCCCGGCGGCAATGGCCTGAGTTTCGACTGGCGTCTGTTGCAGGGGCGGCGATGGCCCTGTCCCTGGATGCTGGCGGGTGGCCTGACCCCCCTGAATGTGACCGAGGCGATCCGTCTGACAGGTGCAGGGCAGGTAGATGTGTCCTCTGGGGTCGAGCGCGCACGAGGAGAAAAGGACCCAGCCCTCATGTCCGCCTTCATTCAGGCCGCGAAAACCGTCTAGCAGTTAACAAGGGCTGTCATTCCGCCGCCAGTTTCTGAACCGGGCGCGCGATGAAGCCTTCTGTCTTCTTTGAACCACATTTTGCAGGGATACGCGGCCCGCTTATGGTCAGCAAGGCTTCCAGTCCTGAATTGCAACTGACCAGTTCGGAAACATACAGCTCATCAAGCGCCCCATAGAATGCATCAACTGCCCGCGATAGATGCGGGCGCATGACACAATGCTCTTTGAGCGGGCAGGTGTTGTGGTCAGAAAAGCACTCGATAAAGGGCAGACTGGATTCAAAAACCCGAAAGACGGCACCAACGCTGATGCAATCTGCCGGGCGCGCCAGATGAAACCCGCCATGTCGCCCCCGAAGAGTGGTGATGAACCCTTCCTGAGCCAGCTTGTTGATGACCTGTGCAAGATGGTTCTCGGATGCATTGACCGCAGTGGCCACGTCCTGTTTCCGCACCAGCGTATCCTTGTTGACGGCGCAGAACATAAGCGTGCGCAGCGCAAGGTTGGTTCTGGTTGTCAATCGCATGTCATCCGCTCCTTGGTCTTCGACCTTTGTTCATCCGCGCGCATTTTGGTGTCTCTTGGGGGCAACTATCAGCCGTTCGGCGGCGACTGACTTTGATCCGCATCAAATAAATTAAGTGGGAGACGGGTTATTTTGTCGCAGATTGGAATTTCGACCGGCTTTGATATAGATCAAAGATGCAATTAGTCATATATTGCATTGTGAACATATGTATGCTGACTTGATGGGGGAGCGCATGGACAGTTTCGAAAAGATTATCGCCAGCCGACGTGGGTTTCTTGGCCTCGCAACAGGCGGCGCTGCACTGGCTCTTGGGGCAGGACAGGCCGCTCAGGCATCGGCGGTGCGCACCAATGCGCGCATTCTGATCCTTGGGGCAGGTGCTGGTGGCGCGGCTATCGCCAACCGCCTGTCCGAACGTCTGGATGGGGCAGAGATCACGGTTCTGGATGGACGCCCGCAGCACTGGTACCAGCCTGGCTTTACACTGATCGCATCTGGGCTGCGCAAGGCAGATTACGCAGTCTCGACCACAGAACAGTGGTTGCCTAGAGATATTTCCTATATCAACGAATACGCCGCCGAGCTGGACCCGGAAGCCAACCGCGTGACCACTACAGGCGGTCAGCGCATCGAGTATGATTACCTGATTGTGGCAACCGGCCTTGTTCTGGACTGGGACGCCATCGAAGGGTTCGACCTGAGCATGGTTGGCCCGGAGAATGGTATTTCAGCCCATTACGCCAGCCCGGAGCTGGCAGAGGTAAGCTGGCACGCGATGGATAAATTCACCTCTGAAGGCGGTGTCGGTATGTTCGGTCGCCCCGCCACCGAGATGAAATGCGCAGGTGCGCCGGTGAAGCTGTGCTTCATGGCCGAAGATATTGCGACCACCAAGGGCAACCGGAACAAATGCGAATTCATCTATAACGCGCAGGCGCAAAACCTGTTCGGGGTGCCGGTCATTCACCACCGCGTGCGCCAGATCATGGATGAGCGCGACATAACCTACCGCTATCAGCATGTCCTCAAGGGGATTGATCTGGGCGCAAAAACCGCAACCTACACTACGCCCGATGGCGAGGTGACCGACAAGTGGGATTTCATCAATGTCATCCCACCCCAGCGCGCACCACAGGTCATCCGCGATTCTGGCCTGTCCTGGGCCGACCGCTGGACAGATCAGGGCTGGATCGAAGTGGACATGCAAACCCTGCGCCATGCGCGCTACCCCAATGTCTTTGGCATTGGCGATATTGACGGGGTGCCCAAGGGCAAGACTGCGGCTTCGGTGAAATTCCATATCCCGGTGGTTGAAGATCACCTGGTCAGCGAGATTGCAGGGCGCGAAGGCACCCGTATCTATGACGGTTATACATCCTGTCCGCTGATCACCCGAATTGGCCGCGCCATGCTGGTCGAGTTCGATTATCAGGACAATCTGACGCCGTCCTTCCCGGGGGTTATCGCGCCGCTCGAAGAGCTGTGGATTTCGTGGTTGATGAAGGAAGTCGCCTTGAAAGCCACCTATAACGCCATGTTGCGCGGTCGTGCCTGAATAAGCCGGAAACAGGGGGGGCTGCCGCCCCCCGGCGGGCAAGCCCGCCTTCCCCCCGCGAGTATTTTAGGCAAGAAAATGAGATCTTGCCTGCAGAAAGGTTGAACCAATGGAAGAATTAAGCTTCATGACGATCATCGCCGTGTTCGAAGAGATTTTCGGGCGGGGTGTGTTCTGGGCAATGGTGGTGTTCGCTGCTGCGATCACACTGGCATATCTGTATGTGCTGATCCGTGACCGGGCAATGTCGATGCGCAAGTTCCTTCTGGCGCAAGTGTCCATGCCGGTCGGGGGCGCGCTTGCGGTCTGGTTCGTCATGCTGATGACGAATTCGGGCTTTCGCGACATAGGTGGTCCGATTGACTGGCTGGTGCTGTTGGGCGTATTT
>SLAT01000113.1 GCA_007126715.1 Roseinatronobacter sp. | reverse complement strand
TACCGCTTCTTGCGCCCGGTCAACCGTGACACAGCCTTGCGCGAAGGCGCGCGCGCGGCACTCGCGCGCGTCGGCCTTGGCCCCCGCGCCTCGGTCGAAGCCGCGATGCTCAGCCACGGGGAACGCAGGTTACTGGAAATCGCAGTGGCGCTTGCGATGGCCCCAAAATGCTTTTTGCTGGACGAACCCATGGCCGGGCTGGGGTCAGAAGGGACAGCCCGCCTTGTCACTTTTCTGAACGCATTGAAACACGAAGCCCCGATCCTACTGATCGAACATGACATGGATGCGGTCTTCAAGTTGGCCGACCGTATATCGGTTCTGGTCTATGGCCGCATCATTGCAACAGGTGCGCCCGCCGACATCCGCGCCAACCCACAGGTCCGCGCCGCCTATCTGGGCGAGGAGGCCGTGACATGACCCCCCTGCTCGACCTTGAAAACCTGCAAGTCTACTACGGCGCCTCGCAAGCGCTGTTCGGTGTCAGCTTGCAAGTATATGAAGGGCAGGCCGTCGCGCTGATGGGCCGTAACGGGATGGGCAAATCCACCACCATCGCCACCGCCTGCCGCATGTTGCCCTTGCGCGCGGGCGCTGTGCGCTTTGGCGGGCAGGACATCACCGCTGCGCCGTCGTTTCGCGCGGCACGGCTGGGCATCGGACTGGTGCCAGAGGGGCGGCGCTGCTTTCCCAACCTGACCGTGACGGAAAACCTGATCGCAAGCGCGCGCCCCGGCCAATGGGATCTGGCGCGCGTGCAGGCCTTCTTTCCACGCCTGGCAGAACGCAAACACCAACTGGCCGCCACCCTGTCGGGCGGCGAGCAGCAGATGCTGGCCATTGGCCGCGCCTTGATGACCAACCCCCGCCTTTTGGTGCTGGATGAAGCAACCGAGGGGCTGGCCCCCGTCATCTGCCAGGAAATCTGGGCTGCCATCACGGCGCTCAAATCAGATGGCCTGTCCATCCTGCTGGTCGACAAGACATTGTCCGAAATCCTGCCCTTTGCCGATCACTGCGTGATCCTCGAACGTGGTGCCGTCGTCTGGCAAGGCCGCCCCAAAGCCCTGTCCACAGACATTGCCGCGACCTACCTAGGCGTCTGAGTCATTTTCTTGCTGAAAATACTCATTCAACGCATACCGCGCGCACCACCGTCAGGGTATGCGCGCACGCTGCACCGCCAGAATGCCCGCCATGATCACCAGCACGCCGATCACGTCAAAAATGCCCAGCCTCTCGCCCAACAAGACCGCTGCCACGGCCACGCCGAAAAACGGGTTCAGGAAGTGGAAGGTCGCTGCCTGCACCGCGCCGATCCGCGCAACCAGCAGGAACCACACCCATGTTGCTGCCAGTCCCGGCACCAGCACGGTATAGCTGAACGCCCCAAGAAGCTGCCATGTCCAGTTGACCTCGGGTACTTCCAGCGCCATCGCCGGAACAATCAGGATGGCCGATCCGACCAGCATCTGCATCCCCACGATTGTCAGCAGGTTTCCCCCGGTGCCAGACGCGCCGCGCATACTCAGCGTTGCCACTGTCAGCGAAACCACACCCAGAACGCACAACGCCACACCGAACAGGTCAAGGCCCCCGGTGATACGCGCGCCCATGATCACGGCCACACCGGCAAACCCGGCAAACAGTCCGGCAATCGCCATCGGTCGCAGGTATTCACGCAAGATCAGCCAGCCCGCCAGCGCCACCAGCAGCGGCATGGTCGAGGCGATGATGGCCGCCACGGATGCTTCTACAGTTTGCATCGCCACAAAATTCAACCCCAGATACAGCGCATTCTGAGAGATGCCGAACAGGATCGTCGCGCGCCATTGCGCCGGGGTCAGTGACCAGCTTTGCCCCAATGCCCGCGCAATCCCAAGGCCGATCAGGCCAGAGATCAGGAACCGCAGGCTCAGCGCGTAAAGCGGCGGCGCATCTGCCACGATCATCCGCGCCGAGGTGAAGGCCGAGGACCACATCAGCGCAAAGGCCAGCCCCATCATGATTGCACGTATATCCACGGAACTGCCTTCTACTTTGCCCAGGATTGGGCATCAGCCCGGCCCGGTCCGCGCCAAAAGCGCAACATCAACAGCACTGCGGCCACAGACAGGCCGACCACCAACCCGGCCCAGACCCCTTCTCCACCCCAGCCCAGCACGATCCCGAACAGATAGCTTGTCGGCAGGCCAACACCCCAATAGCTGAAGGCCGCAATCAGCATCGGCCCGCGTGTGTCCTGCACCCCGCGCAGCAATCCCATTGCCATCACCTGCGCCCCGTCGGTCAGCTGGAATACTGCCGCAACAATCAGGAAAGATGCACCAATGGTAATTATCGTGGCGCGCGCAGGCTCGTCAGGGGACAGGAAAAGCCCCACCAGAAACGGTCCAGCGGCGATATACAGAACCATTGTCACTGTCGCAAAGGCCATCGACACAGCGACCGCAACCTTTGCCCCCATGCGCAATGCAGCCTGATCGCGTTGTCCGCGCGCACGCCCCACCAGCACTGTTGCCGCGTTGGAAAAGCCCAGATGCACCATGAACAGCATCGCCGTAATTTCCAACGCTATGCCATGGGCGGCAAGTTCATGCGTGCCAATCCATCCGATCATCACGGTTGCGGCCGAAAACAGCGCGGTCTCGGCCACAAGGGCCACGCCAATCGGCCAGCCAAGCCGCCAGACCTGCCCCATCGCCTGCCAATCTGCCCGCCAGAAGCGTTGAAACAGCGTGTAGCGTTTCAGTGCGGGTTGCAGTGCGCAATACAGCGCCAAGGCCCCCGCAGTCACCAGATTGACAGCAATCGTCGCAAGCGCCGCGCCGCGCACCCCCATTTCGGGCATCCCGAGATTGCCGAAAATGAACATCCAGTTCAGCCCGACATTCAAAACGACTGCCGCCACAGTTATCCATAATGCGACCTGTGTACGCCCCAGCGCGGCAAGGTAATTTTTCAGCACCATGACGATCAGCGCCGGCACCAGTGAAAAGCCCAGCAGGCGCATATAGGCTTCGGCAAGGGGGATCACATCTTCCGGCTGGCCCAGCGCGGTCAGCAGCGCGCCAGAGAACCAGAAGACCGGCAGCGCGCCCAGCCCAAAGGCAATCGACAGCCACAGCCCCATACGGGTTGCGCGGCGCACTTCGGTTTCCTGTCCCGATGATGCCGCTGTTGCCACCATTGGCATGACGGCATTGGCAAAGCCCGTGCCAAAGGTGAAAACCGCAAAGAACAACGCGGCCCCCAGCACCCCTGCCGCCAGATCGACCACCCCGTACCAACCCAGCATGATCGTATCTGTGACTGCCAGCATGAACTGCGCCAGATGGCTGCCCGCAAGCGGCAATCCCAGCGCCAGAACCCTGCGCAAATTAGTGCTGAAAATGGTCGAGCTTGCTTTCATCCCGCAGGGTTAGCGCCAAGCGC
>SLAT01000268.1 GCA_007126715.1 Roseinatronobacter sp. | reverse complement strand
GGCATCCTGCGCGCGCAACGCGCAGTCATCGACTGGCGCGCGCTTGGCTGGCAGGTCGAGGTGAGCTTACGCATCACGCTGGACAAGACCAATCCGCGCGCTTTCGACGAATTTATCGCAGCGGCCCGCGCGGTCCCCGAAGTGCTGGAGATCCAGACATTCCTTGGCCGTGTCGATGTCCGCCTGAACGTGATCGCCCGCGACATGAACCATTATCAGCAAATCTACCGCGACCGCATTCTGCCCCTGCCGCATATCTCTGACCTAGAGGCGCTGATGCATCTGTCTGACATCAAATCTGACGCAGGCCTGCCGATATGACCATTTTCTTGCTTAAAATACTCATCGCGCTTTCCACAGGCGCTGCGGGTCGCATGAGGGCGCGCGCGCAGACCGGGGGGGGCAATGATAGAGCTTGATGAAACCGACCGCGCCTTGCTGCGCGCTCTGGCGCTGGATGCCACGCAAAGCGCCGGTGCGCTGGGCCGCCGTCTTGGTCTCAGCCAGCCCGCAACATGGCGCCGCCTCAAGCGCCTGCGCGAAGAAGGTGCCATCGCCCGCGAGCAGCTGGACCTTGACCTGCCTGCCCTCGGCTTTGGTGTGACCGTGTTTCTGGGCATCAGCCTTGCCGCCAAGGGGCGTGTCAGCCTTGCAGATTTCGAGCGTGCAGTATCCGCCATTCCCGAAGTGCAGACCGTGCAGCATGTGTTGGGCCTCTATGATTACCGCCTGCGCGTCGTCGCCCGCGATCTGTCGGATTTCGAGCGTGTCTTGCGCCGGCGCATCATGACCTTGCCGGGGGTCGGTGCGGTGGATGCCAATGTCCTGCTCAGCGAAGAACGCTTGCCCGGCCCGTTGTGAGTGATTGACCTCTGCGCCCGCTTTGGGCAAGAGACAGGCATGTTGATCTATAAAATCTTTCGCCGCCCTGAATGGAATGATCTGGTCGCGCAGGGCCAGACATCCGGCGCGCCTGTCGATCTGGCCGATGGCTATATTCACTTCTCGACCGCGCAGCAGGTCATGGAGACCGCGGCCAAGCATTTTGCTGGCGAGAGTGATCTGGTTCTGGTGGCCTGCGACGCCCGCGCATTGGGGGCAGACCTGAAATGGGAACCTTCGCGCGGGGGGGCGTTGTTTCCGCATCTGTATCGCGCGCTGCATCACGCGGATATCGCATGGGACACATCGCTGCCCCTTGGTGTAACGGGCCATATTTTCCCGGAGGGGCTGGTATGAGTTTTCTGGAAAAGGCGGGTATGTCCGTTCTGCGCAGTTTCGACCCCGAAACCGCGCATGGTCTGGCGCTCAAAGCACTTCAGGCGGGGCTTGCGCCGGTTGGACAGCCCGTCAATTCGCCGCGTCTGCATTCCCGTCTTGCAGGGCTGGATCTGCCCAACCCTGTGGGGCTTGCGGCGGGGTTCGACAAGAACGCGCAGGCGCTGGATGGGCTTGCACGGGCGGGGTTCGGCTTTGTCGAAGTGGGCGCCGCGACACCGCGCCCGCAAGAGGGAAACCCGCGCCCGCGCCTGTTTCGTCTGCCTGAGGATCGCGCCGTCATCAACCGGTTCGGCTTCAACAATGAGGGGGCTGATCGTATCCTCCAGCGGCTTGCCAAGCGTCCCAAAGACATGGTTCTGGGGTTGAACCTTGGGGCGAACAAGGACAGCGCCGACCGCGCCGATGATTTCGCCGAAGTGCTGCGCCTGTGCGGCGCGCATCTGGATTTCGCGACAGTCAATGTCTCCTCGCCCAACACCGAGGCGCTGCGCGACCTGCAAGGTGCCGAAGCTCTGGCCGCGCTCTTGCAAGGCGTGATGCAGGCACGCGCGGAACTGGCCCGGCACATCCCTGTTTTCCTCAAAATCGCCCCTGACCTGACCGAGGGGGAGATTGGCGAGATTGCGCAGGTCGCACAGGCGGGCGGGGTGGATGCGATTATCGCGACAAACACCACAATCACGCGCGAAGGTTTGAAAAGTGCACGTTCAAGCGAAAAAGGTGGCCTTTCAGGCGCGCCTTTGTTCGAAAAGTCCACGCGTGTTCTGGCGCGCTTGTCACATTTGACCGATGGAAAAATGCCTTTGGTGGGGGTTGGGGGCATCGGGTCTGCCGAACAGGCCTATGCCAAGATATGCGCGGGCGCATCCGCAGTGCAGCTTTATTCTGCGTTGGTTTATGAAGGGCTGTCGCTTGTCGAACGGATCAATCGGGGCCTGCTGGAATTGCTGGACCGCGACGGACATGCCACCCTCTCGGATGCCATCGGCACAGAGCGTGGCAGGTGGTTGTAGGGTCTGGTATTTTGTCTCTCACACAAGATACCTAAGGGTGAGTTTGCGGGGCGACGCAGACATAAAGGCAATGCGCGGCGGCCTTCGGCCTTTGCTCCGCGCTTGGCACCCAGCCCCGCCGTCCGCGCGCGCCTGAACCTTGTGTCGGGTTCACAACACTAGCCTGCCGCTGCCACGCGCCGTTCCAGCCTTGGATATAGCAGGCCAAGAAACACCCCGCGCAGCACATTCAGCACAATAAGCGCCATCCAAAGGCCGTGATTGCCAAACACGGGCACGACCAGCCAGATCACCAGCCCGTAAATAGCCACGGCCAGAATGACCGTATTGCGCATCTCGCGCGTGCCGGTTGCGCCTATGAAAATGCCGTCCAGCATATAGGCCGCCAGCCCAAGCACAGAAAGCACCACCACATAAGGCAGGAAAGCCCGCGCCGCTGCCCGTACATCTGTATCGGTCGCCATCAGGTCGATCACCCACGGCCCGACGATCCAAAAGCCCAGCGCCATTGCCACCGCAGCCCCAAAGGCCCAGACCGAGGCGCGGATGCTGGCCCGCCGCATAGATGCGACAGATCGCGCGCCCACCGCTTGCCCCACCAGCGCTTCAGCGGCAAAGGCGAAACCGTCCAGCGCATAGGCGGTGATCATCAGGAATTGCCACAATATCTGATTGCCCGCCAATTCCACATCGCCAAACCCGGCCGAGGTGAACAAGAACCCCGTCATCGCCGCTTGCAACGCAATCGTGCGCAGCATGATATCGGAATTGACCACCCACATCCGCTTCAGCCGCACCCGGTCAAAGACCCGCGCCCAATCGCGCCACTGCGCGCCTGAAAAGGCCGCGCGGCACAGCCACAGCCCCAGCGCCAGCCCGGTCACTTCTGCAATCAAGGTTGCCACAGCCACACCTTGCACGCCCCAGCCAAGCCCCAGCACGAACCACAGGTCCAGCGCAATATTCAGCCCGTTCATCCACAATTGCAGCACCAGAACACCGCGCGTGCGCTCGGTCGCGATCAGCCAGCCATTCACGGCATAAAGGGCGATGGTGGCAGGTGCCCCCCAGATGCGGATGCTCAGGTATTGGCGGGCCAGTGCTTCCACTTCGGCGCTGGCGGGGGCAATGCGAAAAGCGGCCTGCG
>SLAT01000125.1 GCA_007126715.1 Roseinatronobacter sp. | reverse complement strand
CCCCAGAGCATTTGCACTGAACGCGGCCAATATGGGGCATATATGCCCCATATTGGCCGCGTTCAGTGCAAATGCTCTGGGGCGCGGTCCAATGCCTAAGCCTGCCGCGCAGCCCCAGCGCATTGACCACCAGGATGACGGATTTGCGAGTTACCCGGTCTGGAGTGGTCGAAGTTGCGATACTTTCCACGGTTCCTGAAGTGAGGGCGCACCGTAGTAATACCCTTGCAGGCAATCTACCCCCATTTTGATCAGGGTCTGTGCATCGTCAGCCGTCTCGACTGACTCGGCGACTGTGAACATGTCGAAATGGCGCGAAATTGACACCAGAGCCTGAACCAGAATCTGATTGTCGGCTTCATGGGAGATATCGCGGATGAATGACCCGTCAATCTTGACGATATCGAAGTAGAAATCTTTCAGATAGCGAAATGCGGTATATCCGGCGCCGAAATCATCCAGTGCGAAACATATGCCTCTTTCCTGCATGTCTTGCATGAATATCGTCACCAGATCAGGCATGAGAATTGCAGAGGATTCCGTGATCTCAAGGATCAGGCGTTCCGCAACATGGGGCCTGTTGCGCAAGCCGCGTTCCAATGTCGCCAGCCACTCCGGGTAACCGATAGAGCGGGCGGACATATTGACTGACAGCCTGACCGACGGTTCTGCCGCCAGAGTGGCCAGCCCCATTTCGAGCGCCAGACAGTCAATCCGCCGACCCAACTCGTTGGTTTCGACCGCGTCCATGAAATCTGCTGCCGGAATGACGCGCCCGGTGTGGTCGATGATTCGGATCAACCCCTCATAAAATGCCGCGCGTTTAGGCATTTTGGCTTGCACGACAGGTTGAAAGGCCAGCGCCGCGCGCCGTTCATCCAGCGCGGCGCGCACCATTTTCAATGTGTCCCTGCTCTGCTCTCCTGCAGCGCAGGATAAGGGCGAGGCATCAGCAATATCGACAAGGGGTTGGGTCACAATGTGGGGCATGGGAAATCTCCGGCTTTTTTTCACATTGTCCATGATGGTTTAAGCGGGGGTTAATTCGCCGCCGTTGATTAAAATGCAATGTTTATTTCCCATAACAGCGCGGCCGGCCGCGTTGATTGCCTTCGAGGCAAGGCAGGCGTATAGCCGTAGCGAATTTGCGTTTGTACGGGATACTGGCGATGGACACGAAATCGGCAAATACGATGTGGGGCGGGCGCTTCAGTGCGGGACCGGATGCGATCATGGAGGCGATCAATGCGTCCATCGGCTTTGACAAACGCCTCGCGCCACAAGATATCGCAGGCTCGCGCGCGCATGCTGCCATGCTGGCCGCGTCCGGGATCATCCGCCCCCAGGACGCCGCCGCCATAGATGCAGGTCTGGTGCAGGTCTTGCAAGAGATCGAGGCCGGGACTTTCACCTTCTCGACGGCGCTGGAGGATATTCACATGAATGTCGAGGCCCGCCTGAGCGAGATTATTGGCGCGCCCGCCGGGCGGTTGCATACAGCCCGCTCGCGCAATGATCAGGTGGCGCTGGATTTCCGCATGTGGGTGCGCGCGCAATGCGATGCTGCCATTTTGGGGCTGGATGCGCTGATCAGGGCTTTTCTCGCCCAGGCAGAGGCCGGGGCAGACTGGATCATGCCGGGCTTCACCCATCTGCAAACCGCCCAGCCGGTGACATGGGGCCACCACATGCTTGCCTCTGTCGAGATGTTCGCCCGTGACAAAAGCCGCTTTGAAGACGCGCGCAGGCGGATGAATGAATGCCCGCTTGGCGCAGCGGCGCTTGCAGGCACATCTTTTCCGATCGACCGTCACATGACGGCACAGGCGCTTGGCTTTGACCGGCCCACGGCCAATTCGCTCGACACGGTATCAGATCGCGATTTCGCGCTGGAGTTTCTGGGCGCGGCCTCGATCTGCGCCATGCATCTGTCGCGCTTTGCCGAAGAACTGGTGATCTGGTCCTCGGCACAGTTTCGCTTCGTGCGCATGTCGGATCGTTTCTCAACCGGGTCTTCCATTATGCCCCAGAAGCGCAACCCGGACGCCGCCGAATTGCTGCGCGCAAAACTGGGCCGCATTCTGGGCGCGACAGTGGCCTTGTTCACGGTCATGAAAGGGCTACCGCTGACCTATTCCAAGGATATGCAGGAAGACAAGGAACAGGTGTTCGACGCGGCCGATAACCTGATCCTCGGCCTTGCTGCAATGGAAGGGATGGTGCGCGACCTGACAGCCAATCGCGCGGCACTGGAACAGGCGGCAAGCGCGGGCTTTTCCACCGCCACCGATCTGGCCGACTGGCTGGTGCGCGAATTGAACCTGCCCTTCCGAGAAGCGCATCATGTCACCGGCGCTCTGGTCAAGCTGGCCGAAGATAAAGGCTGCGATCTGCCCGACCTGACCCTGCAAGAGATGCAGAAAATACATGGCGAAATCACGCAGGCGGTCTATTCTGTATTGGGTGTGCAGAACTCGGTCGCCAGCCGGACAAGCTATGGCGGCACTGCGCCCGACAATGTGCGTGCCCAGATCGCACGCTGGAAAGAGGGTCTTTGATGAAATACGCATTCCTCACCTTTGCATTCATCCTTGCCGCATGCGGTGCAGAAGCGCCGCCAACCTATCCCGGCCAGACATCGCCCGGGGTCAACATGAGCGGAGAGGTCATCATGGGCGTGACGAAAACATTATGAGCCCGCTGCGCCTGACATTTCTGGCCCTTGCCATCTGGGGCACGATCCATCCGATGTATTGGTTCATCACATGGTTCGTGCAGAATGAATGGTCGCTGATGGCCATGGTGGACGCATGGCACGCCAACGCGTCGACCACAGGGCTGGTCTGGGATCTGACCATCGCGGCTGTGGCATTGACTGTGTTCGTGCTGGTGGAAACATGGCAGCGGCGCCGCTTCATCGGGCTGTTGGCCATCCCGGCCACCTTTTGCATAGGTGTGTCATGCGGCCTGCCCCTGTATCTCTTCCTGCGTTCGCGCCCTGATTGACCGGGGTGCTGCCTCTGGTTCATTTTCTTGCGCCAAATACTCCCGCCGGAGGCTCCCGCCCTCTCCCCCCTTACCCATTGCCTGACTGAAAGCGCCTCTGATGGATCATTTCCAGTATAAGAATGGCATTCTCCATGCCGAGGATGTGCCCTTGCCCGAAATCGCGGCTGCGGTGGGCACGCCTTTCTATTGCTACTCAACCGCCACGCTCACCCGCCATTTCCACCTGTTTCAGGACGCGCTTTCGGGTATGGATCATCTGGTCTGCTTTGCTATCAAGTCGCTGTCCAATCAGGCGATCCTGCGCACATTGGGGGATCTGGGCGCAGGGATGGATGTTGTGTCGGGGGGCGAGTATCGCCGCGCATTGGCCGCGGGCATCCCCGGCGACAGGATCGTTTTCTCCGGGGTCGGCAAGACCCGGGAGGAGATGGCATTCGCGCTGACGCATGGCATCCGCCAGTTCAACGTCGAATCAGCTGAAGAATTGCGCGTGCTGTCAGAGGTGGCGGCAGGTCTGGGTGCTGTGGCGCCGATAACGCTGCGCGTGAATCCCGATGTGGACGCAAAGACCCATGAGAAAATCGCCACCGGGCGCAAGGAAGACAAGTTTGGCGTCCCGATTTCGCAGGCGCGCGAGATCTACCGTCTGGCCGCGTCATTGCCCGGAATCGAGGTGGTGGGCGTGGATGTGCATATCGGCAGCCAGTTGACCGACCTTGCCCCCTTCGAGGCTGCATTTACCAAGATTGCCGATCTGACCCGAATATTGCGTGCGGATGGGCACACCATCAAGCGGCTGGATCTGGGCGGTGGGCTTGGCATACCCTATGCCCGTTCGAATGAAATTCCCCCATTGCCGATGGATTACGGCGCGATGATCCAGCGCGTTCTGGGCGATCTGGATGTCGAGATCGAGATCGAGCCGGGGCGCCTGATCTCAGGCAATGCGGGCATATTGGTCAGTTCGGTGCTCTATCTCAAACAGGGCGAGGGACGTGATTTCCTGATCCTTGATGGCGCCATGAATGACCTGATCCGCCCTGCGATGTATGGCGCCTATCATGATATCGTGCCGGTGGTCGAAGCTACGGCAGCAGTGGAACAAAACCCGGTCGATATTGTCGGGCCGGTCTGCGAATCAGGTGACACTTTTGCCAAGGGGCGCGACATGCCACCACTGGCACCAGGTGATCTTGTCGCGTTCAGGTCCGCTGGCGCATACGGTGCGGTCATGGCGTCGGAATACAATACACGCCCATTAATCCCGGAAGTTCTGGTGAAAAATGATCAATATGCTGTCATCCGGGCGCGTCCAAGCTTTGACGAGATCATTAATCGCGATACGTTGCCAGAGTGGTTGCAATAGATCCAATTCCGTGACCACGATTGAGGACGCATGCGCAGACGGACAGCCCGCCCAAAGACCGACCTGGCCCTAAGCCGCGCCTTGCGCGGTACTCTGGCGGGGTTATGGGCCGAACGGCTGGCGCGCGTATTCTGGCCTTTCACGACCCTTCTTCTATTCGGAATTGCCGCGCTTGGTTTTGGCGTGCAGGACGTTCTGCCGCCTGTTTGGGCGCTATCTGGTGTTGTCGGGTTTGCAACAGGGCTGCTTGTCACCTTTGGTCTGGGCATCTGGCGGTTGCGGATACCCACCTTGGCCGAGGCCGCTGAACGGCTGGACGCGTCGATGCCCGGACGGCCCATCAGCACGCTTGCAGACGAACAGGCCATCGGCGCGCAGGATACTGCGTCACGTCGTGTATGGGCGGCGCACCTGGCGCGGATGCAGGCGCGGCTGGCGCAAGCCCGTGCCGTACAGGGTGACACGCGTCTGGCGCGGTTTGACCGTTTTGGCTTGCGGTATGTGGCGCTGACAGGGTTTGTCGTGGCGCTGTTGTTCGGCGCCCCGTCGCGCGTTTCGGAATTGCCGGAAATCGCACAACTACCCGGTCGGGCCGAAGCCGTGGCGCTTGGTCCGTCCTGGGAAGTCTGGGTGCAGCCGCCCAGCTATACTGGACGTCCCAGCCTGTATCTGAACGAAGTGGACCGCGTGCGGCTGGACTTGCCACAAGGCAGCCGTGTGACTGTGCGCTTCTACGGCCAGCAGGGCATCATGTCGGTGCAGGAAAGCCTGTCGGATCGCGGCGAATATGACCCCACCGACATGGCGCAGGATTTCGAGATCGAGCGTTCAGGCCGCCTGAGCGTGCGCGGGCCCGCCGGGCGCGACTGGGAAGTGGTGGCCCTTGTCGATCAACCGCCGGAAGTGGCCCTGAGGGGCAGCGCCGAACGCGAGCGTGGCGGGTTGATGCGTCAGGATTTCATCGCCAGCGATGATTACGGTGTTGTAGATGGGCAGGTGCATGTCGCGCTGGACTTGGAGAATGTCGAGCGCCGCTTCGGTCTGGCCGCAGAGCCGGAACCGCGCGCGGATCTTGCCTTGCCCTTGCCCATGCCCGCCTCTGGGTCGCGCAACGAGATCGAAGATGCCTTCATCGAGGATTTCTCGCAGCATCCTTGGGCAAACCTGCCTGTGACCATCGCGCTGGAAGTTGAGGATGCGCGCGGGCAGACCGACATCACCGAGGCCACGCAGATGGTATTGCCGGGGCGGCGCTTCTTCGACCCGATGGCAGCCGCAGTGATCGAGTTGCGGCGTGATCTGCTGTGGACCCGTGAAAACGCGGCGCGGATAGGCGACGTGATGAAGGCGATCGGGCACAGGCCACAAGATGCGTTCCGTTCGGTTGAAGGACGTATCCGCTTCACCGAGACGCGCGATATGTTGCTGGCCAGTCTGGATCAGGGCAGCATGGACGACGCGCTGCGCGATGAGTTGTCCGAGAAAATGTGGGATCTGGCCGTCTTGCTGGAAGAAGGCGAACTGGCTGATGCACGCGAGCGTCTGCGCCGCGCGCAAGAGATGCTGGACGAGGCCGTGCGCAATGGCGCAGACCCTGCCGAAATTGCCGAATTGATGGACGAGTTGCGCGAAGCGATGCGCGATTACATGCGCCAACTTGCCGAGCAGCCGCGCGAACGTGGCGAGCCGCCGATGGATGGCGAGAGCATGGAGATCACGCAAGACCAGATTCAGGAACTGCTCGACCGGATTCAGGAGTTGATGGAAGAAGGCCGCATGGATGAAGCGGCAGAGCTTCTGGCCCAACTCAATGCCCTGCTGGAGAACTTGCAGGTCGCAGAAGGTCAGGGCGGCGAAGGCATGCCCGGAGATCAGGCAATGGAAGGTCTGGGTGAGACCCTGCGCGAACAACAGGATCTGTCAGATGACACCTTCAACGAATTGCAGGATGAGTTCCGCAATGGCGATGACCGCGCCGAAGGGGAACAGGGCGAAGGCGAGCAGGAAGGCGAAGGCGAGGGTCAGGGCAGCGCCCTTGGCGAGCGTCAGCGCGGGCTTGCAGACCAGTTGCGTGACCAGCAGCTTCAGCCTTTGCCCGGTGAGGGCACGCCAGAAGGCGACGCCGCGCTAGAGGCGCTGGAGCGGGCGCAGCGCGCGATGGAAGAAGCCGCCGAGGCCCTTGAGAATGGCGAAACTGGCGAAGCGCTGAGCCGTCAGGCGGATGCGATGGAAGCCATGCGCGATGGAATGCGAGCCATGAACGAGGCCCGCGCGCAGGACCAGCGCGAACAACAAGGCGATCAGGCTGCGAATGAAACGGGCGATGGCACCAGCCGCGACCCACTGGGCCGCGACCGCAATCAAAGTGGTGAAGTCGGCACGGATGACAACCTGCTGCAAGGCGAAGACGTATATCGTCGTGCGCAAGACCTGCTGGAAGAATTGCGCCGCCGTTCCGCCGAACTTGACCGCCCCGAGGCAGAGCTGGACTACCTGCGCCGTTTGCTGGATCGTTTCTGACGTTCATTGATGTTCGAATTTGGAGCAACGGGTCGTCAGCGTCACATTCAATGGCGCTTCGCCCCCGTGCAGAATTTGGCATAACTTGCAACGCAGAAGGTGCAGCAATACTCGGGTTGCTGGCCCTGCCCCCTACACACAGCACGTGAACGCCTTGGCCCATGCGTCGTTTATGCGATGCTTGAGGGCGGACAGAAAAAAGCCCTGCCAGAATGGCAGGGCTTTCGCATAATTTCGGGTGCGGCGAAGATCAGTTCTTCGCGTAGAATTCGACCACGAGGTTCGGTTCCATCTGAACCGGGTAAGGTACATCCCCCAGCGATGGCGTGCGCACGAAGGACGCTGTCATCTTGGAGTGATCGACTTCCAGATAATCAGGCACGTCACGCTCTGCCAGACCGACTGCTTCCAGCACGATGGCCAGTTGCTTGGACTTGTCGCGGATTGCGATCACATCGCCTTCCTTGACACGGTAGCTTGGGATATTGACGCGTGTGCCGTTTACAGTCACGTGGCCGTGGTTCACGAACTGGCGTGCAGCAAAAACTGTTGGCACGAATTTGGCGCGGTAGATCACGGCATCAAGGCGGCGTTCCAGCAGGCCGATCAGGTTTTCGCCTGTGTCACCCTTAACGCGCTCTGCCTCGGCATAGATGCGGCGGAACTGCTTTTCGGTCAGGTCGCCGTAATATCCCTTGAGCTTTTGCTTCGCGCGCAACTGGGTGCCGAAATCCGACAATTTGCCCTTGCGGCGCTGACCGTGCTGGCCGGGGCCATATTCGCGGCGGTTGACGGGGCTTTTTGGACGGCCCCAGATGTTCTCGCCCATGCGGCGATCAAGTTTGTACTTGGCAGACGTGCGTTTGGTCACGGCTGATCTCCTTCTGTTTCTGCCCCGGATGGGGCAATATGAAGGGCGTTGTCCTCTCCCGCTTTTGCGGGCGACAGGTTACCTCTTGCGAGGACCCCCAACACCAATGGAATCCGGGCGCATATGCGCCACAGACTGCGCGCTTATACAGAGTGCGCGGGTGGTGTCAATGCGCCATCCCGACTTCAGGCCGCCAAAAGCGCCGCCTCGCCCGCTTCCAGGCAGCGCCGCACAGCAGGCCCATAGCTTTCGGGCGATACCACCCAGGATTCGCACACTTGGCGCAAATCATACCTGTGCGTGCGCAATGTCTGGGCTGGTGCCATTGCGGGATGGAAACTTTCAGTTGCTACACCATTGGCAAAAATGATCTGATGCGCATCAAGCAGAAGATGCATGTAGACGACACCATGCAGTGCGGGATCTTGCGTAACCGTCGTGTAATCGATCAAATCGCCTGCCCGCACAAGAACCTCTTCACAGCCGAACAGATCGCGCGCCTTGCGACCGCTGACGACAATCCTGTGTGCTGGTGAAACACAGAGGTCTTCAAACGGGGATGCATTTTGCAAAGCTCCACGCCTCAGTCGGATCGGGCGCAGATGCGGATGTCTGCGAAGAGCAGGACCGGACAAGGTGGTTTGACCAAGCCAGAGCACAGGTTGCAGCCCATTGTCTCGCGTCTGCACCAAGTCACCAACCCGAAGCCGCGCAACTGGCTTTGGACCCTGCGCTGTTGTGATTGTTGTGTCGGACGCGAAGCAGATCACATCTTGAGGGGGGGCATGATCAGCCCGTTGAACCGGGTTGTGATGCGTGATCCAGCATAGTTTGCCCGGTTGCGGGGGCGCGCGGTCAAACACAACCAGAAAATATTGACCGGAAGCAGCAATCCGCGCCGTATAGCTTGTTTCGCCATCTGTCAGCCTGAAGGCGCCATTGGGCAATGTTTCGATATCTGTCACGTCTTCAGGTGCGGGGATGGTCCCGGATAGCCGCTGCGCAACTGCGCGCGCATGCTCGCGTATATCTCGATGCAAAACCGGATGAAAAAGCGGTAGCCCCGACTGGTTGCTGTCAAGCCGGATTGCTGTTCCATGCCACTGCCAATTGGCCCCGACGCGCAGCCAGGATGCGTCCAGCCCGGCAGTTCCGTCGATCTGCGTGGCGCTCCACTCGATTGCGAAAACGCCGCTATGCGGTGTTGATAATGCCATGCCTGCCTCTCGCGTGCTGCATTCTTTGGCAGCTTGTGGAGAAGGATAGCAATATTTTTCCAGAAAAACAAGATGTTGTGTGATTATGTGGGGCGGAGACTCGCCTAGCGGTACAGACTGCGAGCTCAGTTCAACCCTTGCGAAAGCGCAGCCATGACGGCTTGTGTCCGATTGCTGACGCCCAACCTGCGACACAGGGTTTTGACATGTAGCTTGATGGTCGGCTCACTCAGGTTCAGCAGGCGCGCTATTTCCTTGTTGGTTTTGCCATCACAAAGCGCTTGAAGTACCTCGCTTTCGCGGGTGGTCAGGCGCGGTCGGTCTTGCAGCTGGGCGCTGAGGGCGAATTGTGCATCAATCGCAGGGGCGGGTTCCGTCACAAAGTCGACGGGGACATAGCGTTCGCCCAGCACCATGAACCGGATCGCATTCAAAAGCGATGTTGCGGTCATTGTTTTATGTACAAAACCGCGCGCGCCTATATGAAAGGCCCGCTCGACGATCGCGCGCGGGGCCATGCCCGAGATCAGCGCCACCGGGGGCGCATTGGGCATTTCAAGGATTGACTTTAACCCCTCCAGGTCGTTCATGCCGGGCATATCGTAATCCAGCAAGACCAGATCAAACCCCTCGGATGCTGCAATAAGTTGCGCGGCCTCTGAGATATTGCCGGCAGTGAATATCTGGATGTCTTCTTCCAACTCCAAAAAAGTGCTCAGCGTGTCGCGCAGAAGTTTGTGGTCGTCCGCAATCAGAAGTCGCATATCATATGCCTGCGCTTGCCTTTGTTATCTTATCCGCAGCTTTGCGTGGTGGAGAGTCTCGATCAGCAGCGACTCCGCAAAGGGCCTCTGCAAGATGGCGACATTTTCATTCCGCATTTCATCTTTTGCGAAATGCGAGTGTTTCTTATCAGTTGTCAAGACCATCTGCATCTTCGAATTGGAGTGCAAAATATAATTCGTCAGCTCTTTCGTGGCTGGCATCCCGGTGTCGGCATTCAGAACGACGATATCACAGAGCGATGGATCTTCATTTAGCGATTCAATCGCATCTTCGGCGGTCAGACAGCTGATCACCTCCGATCCGGCCCTCGAGAGGATATCCGAAACTTCGGCCAGGCGGGTGTCGTCGTGATCGACAAGTAGAATACTCGCACCCGTCAGCACCCCGACATCCTGCTGCCTTGGCTGGCCCAAAACCGGCAGCGCCTGATCCGAATGGGATGCAAGGGGCCAGAACACTTGCATACAGGTCCCTTCGCCCGGTTCAGAGCAGATTCGCAGGGCACCACGATTGGCGACAAGAATTTGGGAGACGATGCTCATGCCCAGCCCTGTCCCCTGCTCGCCTTTGGTCGTGAAATAAGGATCGAGAACTCTTGCTCTCAAATCTTCATCGAGGCCCATCCCCGTGTCGCAAATATCGACACGCGAATAACGCATCTGTGGACAGATGGTTCCCACATCAACATCGAGACCATTCTCGGATGGATCAAAGCCGCTGATCTGTACCTCGATCCGCCGATCGGAAAGCGTGTCATTTGGCAATGCATCGCGCGCATTGATCAGCAGGTTCAGCAATGCCTGCATGAATTCCGTGCGGTCGCAAACGATATGCAGGGGATCATTGGGCAGACCCAGCGACAGGGTTGCATCCCCGCCCAGACTTGGGCGCAGCAAATCTGTCGCCTGTTTCACGATTGGACGAATGTCAGTTTTTACATGCTCGGCGGCACGGCTGCCAAGTTTGCCCATATTCTGCGCCAGCGACAGGACTTGCTTGCTTGCGGTTTCCATCCGTTCAAGACTGTCGGTGACCTTTGGGCTGGCCTCCGATTTCAGCGTTTCGACGGTGTGCATAATCACCGCAATATAGTTGTTGATATCGTGCGCCAGACCGCCCGCAAGCTGCGCAATCTGTTGGCGGTTCTGCGCAATCTGAAGCTGCTCTCGCAACAGGGCATTGTGTTTCTCTGCTGCTTTGCGTGCCGTCGTCTCTCGTGCGATTGACAGGAAACAGCCATCGTCCTGTACCCAGATCGACAGGTCAAAGTACCGATCCGGCGCATCCTGCTGTGGAAAGGCGATTTCGCCGCTCCAATGTCCCTGAGCGTAAACATCTGGCAGGATCGAGGTAAAACGATCATTTACGGATGGCGGGTTGATGCTGTTCCATGTCAGCGTTTCGACAGCGGCATCCGCTGGTATGTTCATGATCCGGCGCAGCGCCGGGTTCATATATGAAAAATACCCGTCCGGCTGACTTATCGCGATCGCATCCTCTGACATCTCCATCGCGTGGGAATGTTCGCGCAGGGCGCGCGCATTGGCCAGTTTGTGCATGCTCACATCATAGGCGACGACCATATATCCCTGAATCTCCCCCTCCGCATCGCGCAAGGGTTGGACATTGAGATCAATCCAATAGGGCAGCCCGGTCCAGCTTAATGCAGCGATATCCTTGTTGAACTGGCCATCCAGTTCGATATTGCTGCGGATCTCATCAAGCGGGATGCCTGTCGCCTCTGACAGGCGCAAGACCTCGCAGGGGTGCTTTCCAAGTGCTGCGTTAAACGACATTCCGGTTCTTGCCACTGATGCAGGGTTCATCCATGTCAAACGCCGCTCCTCATCTGTGAGCATGACCAGATTGCTCGACAGTTCTGCCGCTTGCGCGAGCAGGTGCATACGATTCGACTGATGGTAGGTTTCTGTAATGTCGCGGACGAAAAACAAGTATCCCTTTGATCGCGCCGGGTATCGCTTGCCGCGCCTTGTTGCGTGCAAGGTGAAACGTTTGCGCCGACCATCAATGTCTATCGAATAGCCGAATGTCTGCGACCAGCCATCTGTGTCGACCTGCGCCATTGCCTTGCGGGCAATACTCGCGACATGCGGTGGCAAGAACGCCTCTGGCGGAAGGCCGATCACTTCTTCCGGTCTCAGCGCCAGTATCAGCGACGGGCGTTGATAGAACCCGACAACAACGCCTGTATTATCCGTCTCAATCAGCAATTCTGGCAAGGCGAGCACCATGGACGACATCTTGTCATGGCTGGCCTGAAGCTCTGCGGTTATCTGATTGCATTTTATGTCGATGCTGCGGCGTTGAAGCGCAATTCCAAGGCTGGCGGCCAGACTGCGCAGGATCAAACTGTCTTGTGCGCCGAAACTGCGCGATGTCTTGCAATAATCCAGCCCGATCAGGCCGGTAATCTCGTTGCCGGACCACAGCGGCGCCGCGATCATTGATCGTATTTCCTGTTGCACAACCATCTTGTAAAAGTCTGAACCGGCGGGAACGGCCTTGGCATCATTCAGCAAGAAAATCCGGTCCTTGCGAAAAGCGGTCCATAACACTTCGCCAATATGATAGGGTGTCTCCTGCAAATCGGCTTGAACCGAGGTAATCCCCGGTGCGATCCATTCATGCGTATTCTGGACAAACAGCATGTCTTTCATCTGGAACAGATAGGCCCGATCCGCATCAAAGCTCTGCCCCAGAAGTTCAAGCACTCTCTTGATGTCACTGTCCAGTCGGCCAGAGTTGCTGCGTTGCAACAACTCTTGTGCGTCTCCAAGGATTCGCATGGGGTCATCGCCGGTGTTCGGATTATCGCTCCGTTCTGAAAGCGTGGGGACAACGGCCATATT
>SLAT01000031.1 GCA_007126715.1 Roseinatronobacter sp. | reverse complement strand
TGCGGGACAAAGCCGCCGGTCGCTGGCTTGTCCTGCGCGGAATCAAGGCCGAAGGCCGCCGCGCATCGCCGGGCCGCCCTCACGGCACGGCGATTGGGCTGCCATCAGCGCACAGCTTTGATCATTCGCGGATTGGGCCAGCATAAAACGCAATAGATCGAAGGTAGGATCGCCGCACCGCGGCCCGACGATCCGCGGCTTGGCACCCAGCTTCTCTATGTCCGAAACCGCCCTCAAAGCTGTCATTGGGGAGCGTGTCTTGGCGGGCGCACCCTAAAAAACCGCGCGCGCCGCGCCGGTCAAGGCGTGATGCAGGCTGCGGGCCGATGAACGCGGCCCATAGACATGTACCGCGTCCAGATTGCGGATCACATAACAGCCCAGATGCTCGATGACACTACGCCGTGCAGAGCCGTTGGTCATCGTCGCCAGATCAAGGTTGCACAGCCGCTCGAACAGGCGTTCGACCTTGTCGCCAGCAATGTCAAAGCGCACCCATGCATCACTTTGTTCGGTCACGCTGGCGCAGTCCCCCAGTTTCGCGGCAAGCATCGCGGCAAGATCCTCGTGGCTGTGATGCGGCGCTTCTACCATCCAGATATGCGGCCCTGTCCAGAACGCGCTCATGACTGGTCCTCGTGTATGGGCTGCAATGCCGGGGACAGCCACACCCAAAGCAGAAGCAAGGGCGGTGGTGCATGCCTTTTCCTGCCCAATCCGCGCCGCGACAGAGGCCAGCGCCCAATCGGGCGCCTCGGTGATCGTTACAGGGCCAATGCTGTCGTGCACAGGCGTGTCGCCACCAAGGGCAGTCAGGGGGGCCAGATCATGCACGAAGTCGTTCTCCCTCTGGGTCGATGAAATGGGCCGAGACAATCTCGACCTCGGTATCTTCCCCTGTCAGGGGCGAGGCCGCGCGCAGCACATCGCCCATACGGTTTTCGCCCGATTTCAGAAATCCGATGGCGATATAGGATTGCAGATTGGGCGAATAACAGGCCGATGTGACATAGCCCAGATCATTGGCCGCTGTCATATCCGCGCCCGGTTCCAGCAGATGCGCCCCCGCCAGAACCCGCGCCTGCGGGTTCTTTGGCAGGAACCCCACCAGCCGCAATCCGTCCGGCTGGTTCAGCCCCTCGCGCCGTGACAACACGGTGCCGATACTGTCTTTCTTGTCACTGACCATGCGGCCCATACCCAGATCACGCGCTGTGGTGGTGCCGTTCAACTCGTTGCCTGTGGCATGGCCCTTTTCAATGCGCATGACGCCCAATGCCTCGGTGCCATAGGGCGTTACGTCAAATTCCTCGCCTGCCTGCATCAACCGCCGGATCAGCGCATCTCCATAGCGCGTTGGCACTGCCAGTTCATAGGCCAACTCGCCCGAGAAGGAGATGCGGAACAACCGCGCCCGCAACCCGCCACAAACCGTGATCTCACCGCAAGCCATGAAGGGGAATGCGTCATTCGAGATGTCAAAACCGGGGTCAACGATCTTTTGCAACAATTTGCGCGCATTCGGGCCAGCGATGGCATATTGCGCCCATGCTTCGGTGGTCGAGATCAGTTGCACATCCATATCCGGCCACAGGCATTGGCGCGCAAACTCCATATGGCGGTAAACCGGCACGGCATTGGCGGTGGTGGTGGTGACGACGAAATGATCCTCTGCCAGACGCGCGGCGGTGCCGTCATCCATCGCGATTCCATCCTCGCGCAGCATCAGCCCGTAGCGCACGCGCCCCACGGCGAGTTTGGCAAACCCGTTACAATATATGCGGTTGAGGAATGCAGCTGCATCGCGGCCTTGGACATCAATCTTGCCAAGCGTCGTGACATCGCACACCCCGACAGAGGCGCGCGTGGCCAGAACCTCGCGGTCCACACTCTCGCGCCAGGTCTTCTCGCCTGCTTGGGGGAACCATTGTGCGCGAAGCCACATGCCAACCTCGACAAACACAGCGCCTTGCTCGGTGGCCCATGTGTGGCTTGGGGTCAGGCGGGTGGGTTTGAAGTCACGACCTGTAGAGCGGCCTGCAATCACGCCCATCGCGACAGGGGTGTAGGGGGGGCGGAAGATGGTTGTCCCTGTCGCCTCTATGCTTTGGCCCGTCAGTTCGGCCATGACCGCAAGCCCGCCCATATTGGACGTCTTGCCCTGATCCGTGGCCATGCCCAAGGTCGTGTAGCGTTTCAGATGCTCGACCGAGCGGAAATTTTCCTGATGCGCAAGCTTCACATCTTTCACGGTCACATCATTCTGGAAATCCAGCCATGCGCGCTTGGTGCCGCCGACATGCCAGAACGGGGTTATGTTTACGGGTGCATCCTCTGCCTGCGGCAGATCGGCGGCTGTGGCCGAGATCCCGATATCGGCCAAGATACGGCGCGCGCCATCTGCCCCGCCATGCAAGGCCGCATGGGTGCTGAACTGCCCTAGTGCGGCACCCGCAACCTCCATCCCTTGGGGCAATTCTGCGCCGGGCACAAAAGCGGCAATCGCACCGTCCCAGACAGGCCGCCCGCGCTGGTGACAGGTCAGCGCGACATTCGGGTTCCACCCGCCCGCAACACCCAGCGCGCCGACATCCAGCTTGCGGCTTTGCCCATTGGCCTGCCGCACGGTGACCGACTTCAGGCCCAACCGGCCCGTACTGTCCGTGACCTGCGCCCCGGCCAGAACCTCGACCCCTTGCAAGGCAGGCGCATCCGTGCGCGTGTCGATCACGGCTGCGACCTTTACGCCCGCGGCCACAAGATCGCGCGCGGTGCGGTGCCCGTCGTCATTATTGGTGAATAGGGCGACAGCCTCGGCAGGGCTGGCCGCCCAGCGGTTGACGTAAGTTCGCAGTGCGCTGGCAGTCATGATGCCAGGGCGGTCGTTATTGGCGAATGCAATGGGCCGCTCGATAGCACCCGCGCAAAGCAGCGCCCGTTTAGAATATATCCGCCACAGGATTTGCCGGGGCTTGCCCGGTGCAGGGGTCAGCAAATGGTCGGATACACGCTCGACCGCGCCATAGACCCCATGATCGAAGGCGCCGAAAACGGTCGTGCGCGGCAAAAGGCGGACATTGGGCAGGCTGGCAAGCTCGGCTACAGCCTGAGCGGCCCATTGCGCACCGGCAACGTCACCAAGCTGGAAGGTTTCGGCATTCAGCCGCCCCCCCATGCGGAAATCTTCATCCGCCAATATGACCCGCGCGCCTGCCCGCCCCGCGGTCAGTGCGGCGGCAAGACCAGATGGTCCGGCCCCTATGACCAACAGATCGCAATGCAAGAACCCCTTGTCATAAAGGTCCGGGTCCGGCTTGGTTGTGATAGACCCCAGACCCGCCGCGCGCCGGATGATCGGTTCATACAGCTTCTCCCAAAAGGCTGCGGGCCACATGAAGGTCTTGTAATAAAACCCCGCTGTCAGGAAATTCGACAGCCGGTCATTGATGGCCAGCGCGTCGAATTTCAGGCCGGGCCATGCGTTCTGCGACTTGGCCTGCAACCCATCAAACAGCTCGATCGTGGTGGCGCGGGTGTTGGGTTCCTGCCGCCCGCCAGTGCGCAATTCGACCAGTGCATTGGGTTCCTCGCTGCCTGCGGTCAAGACACCACGCGGGCGGTGATACTTGAACGAGCGCCCCATAAGCCGCACGCCATTTGCAAGAAGCGCCGAGGCCAGCGTATCGCCGGGATGGCCCTTGTAATACTGCCCGTCGAACCGGAAGCTGATCTTGCGTGCGCGGTCGATCTGGCCGCCTGTCGGCAATCTGCTCATGCGCTTTGCCCCGATTTGCGCGCAACATCGCGCGCCAGTTCAACATGTGTGATCTCGTGGGTCACGGTATTGCGGGTGACAACCAGCCAGGACCGGTCACCCTGTTCATGGAACCACAATTCGCGGTGCTGGCCTGCAGGGTTGTCGCGCAGATAGGCGTAGTCGAAAAAAGCGGCCTCTGCGCCCTCGATCATGCCGTCGGGGCGGTCAATCAGCCGGGCATCGCCTTTATAGATGAATTCCTGCGCATCACAGGGGCCAAGCAATGGATGATTGATGATCATGCGCGCCCCCTTTGGCGGCTGTTCCCGGTAGTGGCTGCGGGATTTGAGTATTTTTGGCAAGAAAATGACAGCATGGATGGTGCCCCCTAATGCAGGTTGGGCTGTGCGCCCATGCCTTTTTCGTCGATCATCCGACCCTTTTCGAACCGGTCGAACCGGTATGCGGTGGCGGTTGGGTGCGGGGTGTCGGTGGCCAGAAGATGGGCAAAGCACCAGCCCGAGGCTGGTGTTGCCTTGAACCCGCCATAGCACCAGCCACCGTTGAAATAGAGCCCGTCAATATGCGTGCGGTCGATGATGGGCGAGCCGTCCATGCTCATGTCCATCACCCCACCCCACATGCGCAGCAGGCGCACGCGGCCAAGGCCGGGAAAGAGCGCCATGCCCCCCTCGATCACATCTTCGACCACGGGCAGGTTGCCGCGCTGGGCATAGGAGTTGTAGCCGTCGATATCGCCGCCAAAGACAAGCCCGCCCTTGTCGGACTGGCTGCAATAGAAATGCCCTGCGCCAAAGGTGATAACGCCCGGCAGGACAGGCTTTAGTCCCTCCGAAACAAAGGCTTGCAGCACATGGCTTTCAATTGGCAGGCGCATTCCGGCTTGCGCCATGACGCGGCTGGAATTGCCTGCTACCGCGACGCCGACCTTGGCGGCACCGATGAAGCCGCGCGATGTCTCGACACCCTTGCACTGGCCGTTCTCGATCCGGAAGCCTGTGACCTCGCAATTCTGGATAATGTCGACGCCACGGCTGTCTGCACCGCGGGCATAGCCCCAGGCAACCGCATCATGGCGTACGGTACCGCCGCGTCGCTGCGCCAGCCCGCCCTTGATGGGAAAGCGGGCATCTTCGAAATTCAGAAACGGATATTCGCGCCGCACCTGTTCGACGCTGAGCAGTTCGGCATCAGCCCCGTTCAGCAACATTGCATTGCCGCGCCGGATATAGGCATCGCGCTGGGCATCGGAGTGGATCAGGTTCAGGATGCCGCGCTGGCTGACCATGGCGTTATAGTTGAAATCCTGCTCCAGCCCTTCCCAAAGCCTGAGCGAGAATTCATAGAATGGCTCGTTTCCATCAAGCAGGTAGTTCGAGCGGATGATCGTGGTATTGCGCCCCACATTGCCGCCCCCGATCCAGCCTTTTTCGATCACGGCAATCTTGTGCTGGCTGAATTCCTTGGCAAGGTAATAGGCCGTTGCCAGACCATGACCGCCACCACCAATGATGATGATGTCGTAATGGGGTTTCGGCTCCGGGTCACGCCAAGCCGGGGTCCAGCCCTTATGACCGCTGAGCGCCTCTTTGATCACGCGAAAACCTGAATAGGGCATAATGTCGACTCCTTGCCCGGCCAGATGTAGCAAATAATCGCAAACTGGCTGGCGCTGAATCGGACATGGGTTGTCTCGGATGCGACACGCTATGGAGATTTTTGAAGTGTTGGCAGGCGTTGCGCGGCATTGAAACCCGACATTTCAGCTTCGGTTCCGGCTCTTGGGCCTTGTCGTAACCAAGAGTGCTGGGAGGCGCGCGCCCTTGCCGCTGCCCGAAGGGGGCGGTTCCTTCGGGGGCAGCAAAAAGATCAATGCCAGATAGCGCAACCCCGTGTCGGTCACACCGTTTCAGCGCAAGCGCGGATGCAGCCTGTGCTGTGTGATGCAGGGGCAGATCGCGGCTTTTGCTTTCGTCGGGGGAGACACAGATCGCGGCACGTTCTCAGTAGCTGCGAATCAACCCGACAAGCCGGCCTTGCACTTGCACCTGATCATCCCGCAACAGGCGCGTTTCATAGGCCGGGTTCGCAGCTTCAAGCGCGATCATGCCGTTCTGGCGGCGAAAGCGCTTCAGCGTTGCTTCCAGCCCTTCGACCAGTGCCACGACGATATCGCCATTATCGGCAGTGTCCTGTTCACGAATGACAACGATATCGCCATCATTAATGCCCAGATCAATCATCGAGTCGCCTTGCACTTCCAGCGCGTAATGGCTGGCGCGTCCGCGCAACATGCTGGCAGGCACCGAGATGTCATTCACAACCGCGCTGACCGCCTCGATCGGGGTGCCTGCCGCGATGCGCCCCATGATCGGCAGGCTGAGCGAGGATGCATCCACTGGCAGGGCTTGCGCGGGTTGGGGCGGCTTGTCGCGCGCGCCACCATCGATGACCTTTGCTTCAAAGCCGCTCTTTTGCAGCGCGTCAGGCAATTTCAGCACTTCTATCGCGCGGGCACGGTGATGCATGCGCCGTATGAAGCCGCGTTCTTCCAATGCGGTGATCAGCCGGTGAATGCCGGATTTCGACCGCAGATCAAGTGCATCCTTCATCTCGTCAAAAGACGGGGCAACCCCGTCGGATTCCATACGCGTATGGATGAGCTTGAGAAGTTCAATCTGCTTGCGTGTCAGCACGGCGGCCCCCCCGGCTATGGTTTTGCAACAAAGACTTGTGGGATGTTCTACCTCTGTTCCGCGCGTATGTCAACGCTGTCACAAGGGGATATACCGCATTTGTTCTCCTGCCTTGCGCGGCCCGTCCCCGGCAGGGTGGATCAGAAGCGCGTCCGCCTGACACAGAACGCTCAGAAGCGCGCTGTCCTGATTGGGGTGGGGCGAGATGGTGCCGCCGGGGCCAAGATTTGCGCGCATGTAATGCGTGCGCGCGCCATTGGCGGGCAGATCACTGTACAGCGTGGCGGTGGCCGTCAGCATCGGATAGGCCCCAAGCCCTTGCATTGCACGCAGGGCAGGGCGCATGAACAGATGGCCGCACACGATGGACGAGACAGGGTTTCCGGGCAGGCCCAGCAACAGCGCATTTCCAAGCCGCCCCGCCATGAGCGGTTTACCCGGGCGCATCGCCACCTTGTAGAAGGCACGACTCGCGCCCATGTCCTGCGCGACAGGGCCAACCAGATCATGATCGCCCACCGATGCGCCGCCAATGGTCACGATCAGATCGGCATCAGCGGCCAGTTCTAATACCGCGCGCAGGCTGGCTTCGGTATCGCTGGCGATGGGCAGGATGCGGGCATCTGCGCCCTCTGCTTCGGCCATTGCCTTGAGCGCGAAGGCATTGGATGCGATGATCTGGTCTGCGCGCGGGTCCTCTCCGGGCATGACAAGTTCATCCCCTGTGGCGATGATCGCAACATTGGGTCGGCGGCTGACCGTAGCGCGCGGGCAGTTCATCGCGGCCAGCAGGGCCAGTTCGGCCGGGCGCAAGCGGCGCGGCGCGCTGATCTGGTCCCCAGCCTTGAAATCTGTGCCTTGGGCGCGGATATGCAGCGCCTCTGCAAGCGGCTGGGTCAGGGTTATCCTGTCGCCTTCGCGCGACACATCTTCTTGAATGATGACACGCTCTGCCCCTTGCGGAACAGGTGCGCCGGTAAAAATGCGCACTGCCTCTGCGGGGGCGACATGGCCTGCAAAGGCATGGCCCGCAGCAGCTTCGCCAATCACGCGGTAGCTTTCGGCCTTATGGGCTGACACGGCATAGCCATCCATCGCGGACGCAGGAAATGGCGGCTGGTCGCGCTGCGCGGCGACTGGCACCCGCAGCACGCGCCCTGCAAGATGGGGCAGATCGACCTGTTCCGTGGGCAGAGGCGAGATCAACTTGAAAACATGCGCCAGCGCCTCTTCGACGGGGATCATGGCTGCGCCTCGTAGCGGCCGGACTTGCCGCCTTCTTTCAGCACCACGCGGGTGGCGGTGATGGTCATGGATTTTTCGGCAGCTTTGAGCATGTCATATATTGTCAGCGCCGCGACCGAGGCAGCGGTCAGCGCCTCCATTTCCACGCCGGTCTGGCCTGTGGTGCGCACTTCGGCGCGGATGCGTATACCGGGCAGGGTGTCATCAGGGGTCAGGTCCACCGATACTTTGGTTATCGGCAGCGGGTGACATAGCGGAATCAGGTCGGCGCAGCGTTTGGCCCCCATGATCCCTGCCAGACGCGCAACCCCCAGAACATCGCCCTTTTTGGCACGTCCTTCGGTAACAAGCGCAAGGGTTTCCGGCAGCATTTGCACGGCGCTTTCGGCCACAGCAACGCGTGCAGTATGCGACTTTTGCGACACGTCAACCATATGTGCGTGCCCTTCAGCGTCGAAATGTGTCAGTTTTTCCACATTACACCTTTTCTGGCAGGATCGGGTTTGCCAGTAGCGCGCGGGTGGCCTGTGCCACATCGGACTGGCGCATCAGGCTTTCACCAATCAGGAAACTGCGCGCGCCATAGCCCGCCAGATCGGCCAGATCGGCGGGGGTATAGATCCCGCTTTCCGCGATCAGCATCTTGCCTTCAGGCACCAGTTTCGACAGCCGCCGTGTAGTGTCCAGCGTCACCTCGAATGTGTTCAGGTTGCGGTTATTGACCCCCAACATCGGCGAAGTCAGCGCCAGCGCGCGCCCCAGTTCTTCCTCGTCATGCACCTCGACCAGCACATCCATGCCCCATGCAAATGCGGCCTGTTCCAACTCCTGCGCCTGCGCGTCAGAGACAGAGGCCATGATGATCAGGATGCAGTCGGCATGAAGCGCGCGGGCCTCTGCCACCTGATAGGTGTCATACATGAAATCCTTGCGCAGCGCGGGCAGGGATGTTGCCGCGCGCGCTTCGGTCAAGAAACTGTCTGCACCCTGAAAACTTGGCGTGTCGGTCAGCACGCTCAGGCAGGTGGCCCCGCCTGCCTCATAGGCGCGCGCCAGTGCGGGCGGGTCGAAATCGGCGCGGATCAAGCCTTTGGACGGGCTGGCTTTCTTGATTTCGGCAATCAACCCATAGCCGGTGGTTTCCGCATTGCGCAAGGCTGCGGCAAAGCCGCGCGGGGCGGGGGCATTGCGCGCCACCTCTTCCACGTCTGACAGCGCGCGCGTGGCTTTGCGCGTGGCGACCTCTTGCAGCTTGTAGCTTTTGATCTTGTCGAGAATGGTGGCCATTTTTGCAGTCTTTCAGAGTTCAGGCGGATATGGGGCTGATGCGGGCAAGTGCCTCGACCGCGCGCATGGCAGCGCCAGAGGCAAGGCTTTCGCGCGCTTGCGCCACACCTTCGGTCAAGGCGCTGGCCTTGCCCGCGATCACCAGCGCGGCGGCCGCGTTGAGCAAAACCGCATCCCGGTACGCAGGGCGACCCGCGCCTTGCAGCACGTTGCGCAATTCCTGCGCGTTTTCATTCGGTGCGCCGCCCAACAACTGTTCAAACGGGTGCACAGGCAGTCCCGCATCCTCGGGATGCACCGTAAACTCGCGCACTGCGCCGCCATCCAGCGCCACAACGGCGCTTTCAGCGGCAATTGACAATTCATCCGTGCCGTCGCCGCCATGGACCAGCCACGCGCGCTCGGTCCCAAGGGCGCGCAATGTTTCGGCCATCGGGCGCAACAGATCGGTCGAGAACGCGCCGGTAAGCTGGTATTTCACACCCGCCGGATTGGTCAGGGGGCCGAGAATGTTAAATATGGTGCGCGTGCCCAATTCCATGCGGACCGGGCCGACATGGCGCATGGCGGGGTGGTGCATGGGGGCCATCATGAAGCCGATGCCCGCCTCGCGCAGCGCCTGTTCGACCACATTGGCGCCCACCATGACATCTATGCCCAAAGCCCCCAGCGCATCGGCCGCGCCTGATTTTGATGACAGGTTGCGATTGCCATGCTTGGCCACCGGCACACCCGCGCCCGCAACGACAAAGGCTGTCGCGGTCGAGATATTCAGCGTGCCTTTACCATCGCCGCCTGTGCCGACAATGTCCATTGCCCCGTCGGGCGCACGAACCTTGACACATTTGGCGCGCATTACGCTGGCCGCAGCGGCATATTCATCGACCGTCTCGCCGCGCGTGCGCAGGGCCATCAGAAAGCCGCCGGTCTGGGCTGGCGTGGCTTGCCCCTCAAACAGCAGGTTGAACGCGGCCTCGGCCTCGGTGCGGGTCAGCGGGCGGGTGGCGGCAATGCCGATCAGGGGTTTGAGATCATCCATCATGCGGCCAGTGCTGCCTGATCCAGAAAATTGCGCAGCATCGCGTGCCCATGCTCTGAGCGGATGCTTTCAGGGTGGAACTGCACCCCTTCAATCGGCAAATCGCGGTGACGCAGCCCCATGATCAAGCCATCGTCCAGCCAGCTTGTCACCTCAAGGCAATCGGGCAATGTCTCACGCTCGACCACAAGCGAATGATAACGCGTGGCCATCAGCGGCGAGGGCAGGCCATGAAACACGCCTTTTCCTGCATGGTGCATTTCACCCAACTTGCCATGCACGATCTGCGGCGCGCGGATCACCCGCCCGCCAAAGGCCTGCCCGATGGTCTGGTGGCCCAGACACACCCCCAGCAGCGGCACACGCGCCTCGGCGGCGGCATGGGTCAGGGCAAGGCAAATCCCGGCCTGATCGGGGTCGCAAGGGCCGGGCGACAGGACGATTGCCGAAGGATTAAGCGCCATTGCGGCCTGTACATCCAGCGCATCATTGCGCCGCACCAGTACTTCAGCCCCCAACTCGCCCAGATAATGGACCAGATTGTAGGTGAAACTGTCATAATTATCTATCAGCAGCAGCATCGGCGCATTCCGGTGTTCTTGTCCGTTGGAAACCTACATGCCCGCGCCTTGATGCCAAGGTCAAGGGCGCGTGGTCCATTCCGTTTGATCCGCGCGCGTATTTGTGGAAGAATCACCTGCAACCGTGCAGTATAGTGACGGGGCAGGCGTCGATTTGAGAATAAGAGGCATAGAGTGAACAGCAGTCTTCTTGCAGGTTTGACCGTGGGCGCAGGTATCGTTGTGGCCGGGGTTATCGCATCCACCGTCATGTTCCCACCCGTGCCCAGCGCGCCGGACAGCGACAGCGCAGGGATACAGGCCCAGCCTGAGACAGAGACTGTCATTCTACAGCCGCAGATGGAAGAACAGACCGCCGTGCCGGATGACACGCGCCCTGATTTGCCTGATGGGCTGATAGTCGAAGACGCAGCGGATGCGCCTGTATCCGAAGAAGTGACGCCCGACGATGTGACGGCCGACGATGTTGTGACTGACGATATGATGGCCGAAGACCCGGTTTCCGTAGATACCGCGACAGAGAGTGCGGAAACCGAGAGTGCGGAAACTGTCGAATTGCCCGAAACCGCAGCCACCGCCGAAGATGAGGGCGTACTCGACGATGCTCTCGATAGCGATGCCTCGCAGACATTGCGCCGCCCGGATGTGGATCAAGACGGCGCCCCTGCGGCAAAGGATGTGTCAGAGGATGGGGCACCGGAAATGCCGGGTGCCGAAGATCACGCCGAAACATCACCCCTGCCAACCGCGATAGCATCTGCACCGCAGGCAGAGGAAGAAGTCGGCGGCGATCAGTTCCTGCCCCCTATTCCTGTCGGGCCCGTCGATGACGCGCCAGAGGCCAGCATCGGCCCGGATGCGGACGCAGCGCCAGAAGAACAGCGACCCGAGATCGAGCAGCAGACCATGCCGGGAACACGCGTTTCCGGCCTGCCGCGTATCGGCGAGGGGTCGGATGCGCCCATTATTGTCGATCAATCCCCGTTGCCAGAGGTAACACAGCGGCCTGCATTATTGCGCAACTCGCTGTATCAGCCCGACGATGCCACTGGCGACAAGATGGCCCTCATTTTGTCCGATCCGGGCCTGCCGATGCCTATTCGGCGCGATCTGGCCGCGCTTGAATTTCCGTTCACTGTGGCATTGAACCCGATGGACACCAGCGCGACCGAAGCGGCAGAAATATACCATGCCGCTGGCAAGGAGGTGGTCATCCTTGCATCTGGCCTGCCTTCTGGTGCCACGGCTTCGGATATTGATGTGTCGCTGAATGTCTTTTTTTCTGCCCTGCCCCTTGCTGTGGGGGTGATCGACATGCCGGAGAACGGCTTTGCCCGCAATGCCGGATTGCTGCGCGAGGTGTTGCCGTTGCTGGCGCAGGACGGGCATGGACTTCTGACATTCGCGGGTGGGTTGACACAGGCGGCGCGTGCATCCGAGGCGGCTGGTGTTGCGCATTCCGAAGTGTTCCGTGTGCTGGATGCAGGCAACGAGAATGCCTTTACCATCCGGCGCTATCTTGACCGCGCGGTGTTTCAGGCCGCCCAGATCGGACAGGTGATTGTTTTTGGCGATGCATCCAACGAGGAAACGCTGGATGCCATCGAAATGTGGCGTGAGGAACGGCGCGGCGGACAAGTCACTCTTGTTCCAGTCTCGGGTATCCTGTTGCAGGACGACTAATCTTCGCCATCTGAGACAACACACCCTATGACGGATCTGCGAGCGTTGCGGAAATTGCACGAAGACACCAAGCGCGGAGCAAAGGCCGAAGGCCGCCGCGACTCAAAGGGCCGCACCCACGGCACGGCGATTGGGCTGCCACCAGCGCATAGCTTTGATCTTTCGCGGATTTGACCAGCATAAAGCGCTATAGATTCAACCGTGGATCGCCGCACCGCTGCCCGGCTTTATGCCCAGTGCCGCGATGTATGCAAAGCCCCGCTGCAAAGCCCAGCAAAACTGCCCTTGGTCACTCTTGGCGGCACTTGGTGTAAGGTTCAGAACAATCAGGCTTCGACACTCTGG
>SLAT01000083.1 GCA_007126715.1 Roseinatronobacter sp. | reverse complement strand
TCTTCCGCGAGCGCGAAGACAAATACATCCTCGTGGGGCGTGCGCCGACCTCTAACTGGCTGATGTTCGCGGCAAGCTATGGCAAATGGAACGTGCGCCTGCGCTATGACCCGCGTTCCCCGTCGCGCCCCGAGGGCGAGCGCGTGCTGCGCGAGCATTACCGCTTCCAGATTCAGGGTCCGGATGCGCCGAAAATCTTCGAAAAGATGAATGGCGGCCCGGTGCCGGATATCAAGTTCTTCCATGTCGACTGGATCAATATCGGCTCGAAGCGGGTGCAGGCGCTGCGCCACGGCATGTCCGGCGCACCGGGGCTGGAAATCTGGGGGCCCTACAAGGACAAGGATTACATCCACTCGACCATTCTGCAGGCCGCGCGCGATGCAGGCGTCAATCTGGTGCAATGCGGCAGCCGCGCCTATTCCACCAACACGCTGGAATCAGGCTGGATACCCTCGCCCCTGCCCGGCATCTACACAGGCGACGGCATGCTGGCCGATTACCGCGACTGGCTGGGGGCAGACAGCTACGAAGCATCGGGCGCAATTGGCGGCAGCTTCGTTTCGGACAATATCGAAGACTATTACGTCAACCCGTTCGAACTGGGATACGGCTTCTATATCGGCTGGAAGAAGGACGACTTCATCGGCAAGGATGCCTTGACCAAGATGAAAGGCGCGCCCTCGAACCGCAAGAAAGTCACATTCGAGTGGAACCGCGACGATGTGCTTAAAGTGATCGCCTCGGCGTTTGAGGAGGGCACGCCCTACAAATGGATCGACTTCCCGCAGCCCAATTATGCGTCCTCCAGCGCTGATATGGTCATGCAGGGCGACAAGATGGTCGGCATGTCCATGTTCAACGGCTACAGCTTCAATGAACGCTGTGTTCTCAGCCTAGGTGTGGTGGACCAGTCGGTGCAGGTGAACGATGTGCTGACCCTCAAATGGGGCGAGCCGGAGACAACGGGCAAAACCTCGACCGAGGCACATAAACAAACCGAAATCCGCGTGCGTGTGGCCGAAACGCCTTATGCCGCCGAAGCGCGCGAAAACTACGCCGATAGTTGGCGCAGCAAGGGCAGCTAAGCCCGCATCAGGCCGGGGTATCTGTGCCCCGGCCTTTTTTCGACCAAAAAGGAATGGCGTATGACCCGGATTCTGCTGATCCCCGGCCTGATCTGTGATGCTCATGTCTGGCAGGCCACCCTTTGCACGCTTGAAGACCGTGATGTCGCTGTCGCTGATGTCACGCATCAGCCCAGCATCACGGCAATGGCCGAGGACCTGCTTGCCCGCCATACAGGCGATCTTGTGGTGATCGGGCATTCGATGGGCGGGCGCGTGGCAATGGAAATGGCGCGCATCGCGCCTGCGCGCGTGCAGGGCATGGCGCTGCTGAACACCGGAATGGCCCCGTTGGGCGCGGGCGAATTGCCCAAGCGCGAGGCCATGATTGCATTTTGCCACAACGAAGGCATGGCTGGTCTGGCCGAAAAATGGCTTCCCGGAATGATGGCGGACGGCATTGCCCCCGATCCGCAGGTCATGAACGGTCTGCGCGCGATGGTGCAACGCATGACCCCAGAGATACATGAACGCCAGATCCGCGCGCTGATCGGACGGCCGGATGCAAGCCTGTCCATGCCCGCCTATAAAGGCGCGTTGCTGCTGATGACAGGTCGGCAAGATATCTGGTCGCCCATCGGCCCACATGAAGATATCGCGCGCCTCTGCCCGCAGGCGCGCTTGGAGATCATCGAAGAGGCGGGGCATTTCGCGCCGGTCGAACAGCCTGCAAGCGTTGCACTGCTTTTGGCGGCATGGGTCGCAGAAACAGCCTCAATCCAACAGGAGAATGCCACATGACTTCCCCCGACCGTATTCCCGACACGCCGCTTTTTGACCGCCCCCGCGCCAATGCGGGCTATGCCCTGAACAAGATGGCAATGGGCCTGTCCAACCCCGAGGGGCGCGCCGCCTTTCTGGCCGATGAAGACAGCTATCTGGACCGCTTCGCGCTTACCCCCGACCAACGCGCCGCAGTCAAGGGACGTGATTGGGCAGAGATGGTCCGGCTGGGCGGCAACCTGTTCTATATCCTGAAAATTTCGGCCGTGGACCCGACGCCTATTCGCGAAATCGGTGCGGCACAGGCAGGCATGACCTTGCAAGAGTTTCTGGACACGCGACTGGGGAAAGTGACCAATGGCTGAATTGCTTGCAGGATTGGGCACCAGCCATGTCCCCTCTATTGCGGCGGCCCTTGACAAGGGGTTGCGCGACAGTGACGAATGGAAACCGTTTTTCGATGGCTATGTCCCGGCCCAAGAGTGGGTCGCACGCCACAAACCCGATATTGCTGTCGTCATCTTCAACGATCATGGGAATTCCTTCTTTCTCGACCGCGTGCCCACGCTGGCACTGGGGGTAGCTGACGAATACCGCCCCGCTGACGAAGGGTGGGGCCCGCGCCCGGTTCCGAATTTCATCGGCGCCTCGGATTTCGCATGGCATCTGGCCGATCGCATGGTCGAAGGGCATTTCGACCCGTTGATCTGTCGTGAACTGGACGTGGATCACGGAATGCAAGTCCCGATGGAGCTTGTCTTTGGCCGCCCCGAAGCATGGCCGGTCAAGGTCGTGCCCCTATTGGTGAACACGATCCAGTATCCGATCCCGACCCCGCAGCGCATGTGGGACCTGGGGCGCTTGTTGCGCAACGCAATCGCCAGCTATCCCACGGATGAAAAGATCCTTGTGATGGGCACCGGCGGGTTGTCGCACCAGCTACAGGGCGCGCGGGCTGGCTTCATCAACCCAAAGGCCGACCGAGACTGGATCGCCAAAATAGGGAATGACCCTTGGCGTTACCGCACCATGAGCCGCGAGGACTATGTCGAGGAATTCGGGTCAGAAGGCGCGGAACTCATTATGTGGCTGGTCATGCGCGGTTGCATGGATGCAGATGTACGCACCCTGCACCAACACTATTTCGCCCCGGCTTCGATGACGGGCGCGGGCATGGTTTTGCTGGAGAATATGCGCTGATGTATTTCCTCATGATCTGCCACCACAATGCAGGCCCACAAATCGACACATTGCGCGATGGACTACGGCCCGAACATCGCGATTGGGTCGCCTCTGGCGGGAATGGACTGGCCGTGGTGCTGACCGGCTCCGCGATTTGGGATGAAACCGGCGCGGGTATCGGGAATTTCGGCATTCTTCAGGCGGAGAGCGAAGCAAAGGCCCGCGCCTTTGCCGAGGGCGACCCTTTCGCCAAGGGCGGGGTGGTGCGCGACATCACCCTGACACGGCTGGCCGACAGCTTCCGCGCCGAGCGTATAGACCCGTTAACCAAAACCTGAGCGCGCGATCTTTTTGCGGGGGTGAAACGCCCTTGCGCCCATCTGGCTAACTGCGTCTTCAGGGCCGGGTGCGCACATCTATGAGCGCGGCCCCCTTGCGGGCGCGCACATGCGCAAGCGC
>SLAT01000087.1 GCA_007126715.1 Roseinatronobacter sp. | reverse complement strand
TGGGCATGATCCTATCGGCCTGTATCGCGGCGATTCTCGTTTTCTTCACCGCACATCTGTTGGAATCACGCTTGCGCGCGCTGGAATGGCTGGATGCGCTGGCGCTTGGGGTCGCTGTGCCTGCCGGTGTCGGTGTCGCAATGGGAATGGCGCAAAGCTGGCCGATCATCGTGATTATGGGCGTTGCGACAGGTACCTTTGGCGGGCTTATGCGCGACGTTGTGTGCAACGAGGTGCCGCTGATCCTGAAAAAGGGAGAGTTATATGCCACCGCCGCGCTCACGGGTGCACTGGCAGCGCTCCTTGTAACCTTGGTAACGGATACGGCGCTTATAGCACTGCTGGCATGTGGTGTGACAACCTTTGCGCTACGCGCGGGTTCGTTGCTGTTTGGCTGGTGTCTGCCGGTCTACAAAAGCCGCCCGCCACGCAGTTAAGGATACGCTCAGCGACGCCCTTGATATTGCTGCCACAGCCAGAGCAACACCAGAGAGCCCAGCAAGGCCAGAACAAAAGCACCGACCCAACCGGCCGAGGTCATTAGAAACCGAAAGCCCAAACCACCGACCACGGCACCCAGTACACCAATGATCATAGCCGTTGGCAGATCTGTGTTCATCCGCATCAGTCGCGTGGCCAAAACGCCTGCCAAAGCCCCGATAACGACTAGCAGAACAACGGGCATTCCCTATTCTCCTGCCTGAGCCGCGATTTCCGCACGCGAAAGCCGCCCACGTTCGGTCGCGGATTTCAACTGACCACAGGCGGCCATAATATCCTCGCCGCGCGGTGTACGGATCGGGCTGGCATAGCCCGCCTTGTGGACGATATCGGAAAACGCTTCGATCCGCGCCCAGTCTGACCGCTGATATGGCGCGCCCGGCCATTCGTTGAACGGGATCAGATTGATCTTTGCAGGAATGCCCGCGATCAACTTGACCAGTCGGCGGGCATCCGCGTCCGAATCGTTCACATCCTTCAGCATCACATATTCAAAGGTAATCCGCTCGGAATTGGAGAGGCGCGGATACTCTCGAAGAACGTCCAGCAATGCCTTGATATTCCAGCGTTTGTTGATTGGAACAAGTTTGTCACGCACCTCATCTGTCGTGGCGTGGAAACTGATCGCCAGCAGGCAGCCAATCTCGCTGGCTGTGCGCGCGATTTCCGGCACCACACCAGAGGTGGACAGCGTGATCCTGCGCCGCGAAATCGAAAGCCCCTCGCCATCCATCACGACTTTCATTCCGTCGCGCACATTGTCAAAATTATACAGAGGCTCACCCATTCCCATCAGCACGACATTGCTGACAAGGCGTGTTTCGTCCTTGGGGGCACCGGGAACCGGCCATTCGCCCAGATCATCGCGCGCGACCAGCACCTGACCGACGATTTCCGCCGCTGTCAGGTTGCGCACCAGTTTCTGCGTGCCTGTATGACAGAAGGAACATGTCAAAGTGCAGCCAACTTGTGAAGAAATACAAAGTGTTCCGCGACTTTCTTCAGGTATGTAGACGGCTTCGACCTCATGCCCGCCAGCGATGCGCAACAGATATTTTCGTGTGCCATCCTCGGACACCTGACGGGTCACGATTTCCGGGCGTGCAATCTCGAAATGTTCGGCAAGCTGGGCGCGATAGGCTTTTGCAAGGTTGGTCATAACCTCGAAATCCTGCACGCCCCAGTGATAGATCCATTGCCAGATTTGCCCCACACGCATTTTCGCCTGTTTTTCCGGGGTTCCAAACGCGATCAGTGCATCCGCCATTTGGGCGCGGGTCATACCGACAAGGTTGCGCTTGCCACCCTCTGCCGGCTTGCGCGGCAGGGTCAGGACATCCTGTGTGATCGGAGCATCTACGCGCATACCAGCCTCTTTTCGATTGCAACACTTATTGCATATAGCAAAGCCGCCCGGGGTTTACAGCCCGGGCGGCACGAATTTCCCTAACCTGCTTTGATTATTCAGCGCATTGGCGCGACGCTTCTTGCGATGCGGCAGTAAAACCAAACAGCGAAAAGGTATCGCGCGTATTTGTCCCGCGCGATGAACGGGCAGACAAAACGGCATCAGCGCCAGCGCGCATCGCGGCAAAAATCCGCTGGTCTTCCTCTGGTGATCCGGCCCAAGCCCATTCGCCATCTACGAAAAGCTGAAACTCATTCGAACCAATGGTCAGATCAACAGTCGAATCCCCGGCGAAAGGATAGCCGCCCGTAAACGAGATTTCGGGCGTGTCACGCCCGGGGCGATATGTGGCGAAGAGCAAGATATCGCCCCGCCGCACCTGAACCGGCTGACCACCACGTGTATTTACAGTTTCCCGCGGTGCAGAAACCGTCCAGCATTCTTTCGGGCTCTCCTCGACGAAAACGCTCCAATCCGTCTCTGCTGCGACGCGATTGCTGGATTCCTGTGCCTGCACAGCCGAGGCAAATCCTGCCCCGTAAACACCTGCGACCAGCGCAAGCGTCGATCCGAATTGCCTCAGTGACACCATTTGCTGCCATGCCTCCAATTGACCCGGCCCCAGTTTTGCGCCACGCATGCCAACAGCATTCCCGCAGCGAATGGACCTTCCATGATGTGTCTTATCGCCAAGATAGCGGAAATTCAAAGCCCCATTGGCAAGAAATCGCGCAGGCGTGAGCAGTTGTGCAGCAGGAGAGAATGAAATGAGCAACAAAATGCCGAGCAATCCCAACGTCGACACCGAGTCTGTACCGCTGGTTGAACTTTGGCGTGGCGACATTCTGGAGAGTCTGCATCGGGGACATGCGGTCGTGATGCGCGACACGGGCGAAGTTGTCGAAAGCTGGGGAAAGGCTGATGCGGTGATCTACCCCCGCTCAAGCTGCAAGATGGTTCAGGCGCTGCCCTTGCTGGAGTCGGGCGCCGGACGGGATTTGCGACCAGAACAGCTTGCGCTTGCCTGTGCATCCCATCAAGGGGCTGAGATACATGTTACCCGTGTGGCAAAATGGCTGGAAGATATCGGTCTGGGCGAGAGCGACCTTCGATGCGGCTGCCAAGACCCACAGGATATCGCGCAGCGTGACCACCTGATCAAGAATGGCAGCAAGCCCTGCCAGTTGCACAATAATTGTTCAGGCAAACATGCCGGTTTTCTGACCTTGAACCGTCACCTTGGCGGTGATCCCGAATATACGCTGCCAGACCACCCGGTTCAGCAAGCAGTCCGTCAGGCATTTGAAGAGGTGACGGGCATGACCTCACCCGGATTCGGCATAGACGGGTGTTCCGCGCCGAATTTCGCAACCAGCCTGTCTGCACTGGCCTTTGCCATGGCGCAATTCGCAGCGGCATCTGAAGGGGGCGACAGCCGGGCGCGCGCAATGCACGCGCTGCGAGAGGCAATGATCCAGCACCCGGATCTGGTCGCAGGCGAGACGCGCGCCTGCACTGATCTGATGCGCGCAATGGGCGGGCGCGCTGCGATCAAGACAGGGGCGGAAGCAGTTTTCGTCGCGATCTT
>SLAT01000081.1 GCA_007126715.1 Roseinatronobacter sp. | reverse complement strand
GATGCTATTCGCCATGCTCTTCCCGATGCTTTACGCCGCGCCGATGGCCCTTGCTTTTTGGCAACCCGTGCAACCAGCCGATATAGGGCTGTTCCTTGCGATAGCTTGTTTTGGAAGTCTGGGGCTTGCGCTTATCGGGCAGGCGTTCCGGCTGGCCCCTGCGGCAGTTGTGGCCCCGTTTGACTATACCGCGCTGATCTGGGCAACCGGTCTGGGCTGGCTGATCTGGAACGACATTCCGGGCGTCACAACAATCGCTGGCGCCGCGATCATCGTGCTAAGCGGTGTCGTTATCTTGCTGCGCGAGAACCGCAAAAACGCGCCGCACGACCCGACTGGCCCAAGATAGGGGCCGCTTTATTTTCCACACCCCCTTGTATTATCCCCCGATATCCGTCATGTAGGGCAGGCAAAGCTTCTTCATTCGATCTTCTGTCTCCTTTCGGCTTCAGTTGCGACTCTGACGACACTGAGCCAAGTCATCGCAATTCTGCGGGTGGCACTAAAAAAGGAGATATCACGATGGCTAAAGGCACCGTGAAATGGTTTAACGCAACTAAAGGCTTCGGCTTCATCGCGCCCGAGCATGGCTCGAAGGACGTTTTCGTCCACGTGTCCGCTCTGGAGCGCGCTGGCATTCGCCAGCTTGATGACGGTCAGGCAGTACAGTTTGATCTGGAAAGCGACCGTAACGGTCGTGAGTCCGCGACGAACCTCGTTCTGGCCTGAACCTAGTTCAACTGCCGAGACGAACATAGACGGAGGTGGCGCAAGTCACCTCCGTTTTTTCATGTCCCCGATTACGGGAAAAGGCATCACGCCTGATCTGGTTGCAAGTGCGACATCACTCCGCGGCCTGATCCTTGGACAATACACTTAGAATATCGTGCAACTCAGAGCTTTTGTATGGTTTGCTCAAAACCGCGCTGAACCCGGCCTGCAAATAGGTAGCGACCTGATCCTGCATCACATTGGCAGTGGCCGCCACTGCGCGCGGCGCGGCGGCACCTGATTGCACGGCGCGCGCCCGGATCGCGCCCAAAGCATCTATTCCGTCCATAACGGGCATCGAGATATCGAACAAAAGCACGTCGAACTTTCCGGGGTGCCATGCCTCACAAGCCTCTTGCCCATTGGTGACGAATTCGGCGTCGACCTCTAGGCGCTTGAGCATCACCGCAAGAATTGAAGCATTGGTTCGATTATCCTCTGCCACAAGAACCTTCAGACCTTCGCGCAAAGGTGTAATCGAAGCATCCCGCGGAGCGACCATTGCGGTTTCTGGATCGGCAACTGGGAATGGAAGGCGCAACTCTACCTGAGTGCCAAGTCCTGGCGTGCTGGTAATATGCAAGTCTCCATCCATCAATTCCACCAGTTTACGCACAATCGCAAGCCCGAGCCCGGACCCCCCAAAACGGCGCGTTACCGAATTATCTGCCTGCTCGAACTCGTCAAAAACACGCTGAACCTGGCTTTCGGTCATGCCAAGACCCGTATCACTGATGCGAACCCAGACTGTTTGCGCATCGCGCGTTTCGGCCTCTATACGTACATGGCCGGTATCCGTGAACTTGACTGCGTTCCCGATCAGGTTGCCAAGGATCTGCGCCAATCTGCTATCATCCCCAAGGCGCGGTTGATCCAGTCCCGGACCAAGGGACAAATACATCTTCAGCCCCTTCAGCCGTGCATTCGCGCCATGCAGGCGTTCCAGACGTTGCAACAGATCCGCAAGCACGAAAGGATGTGCAGATAAATTCAGTTTGCCTGCCTCGATCCGTGCAAGGTCCAGAATGTCATTGATAACTGTCAACAAAGCATCGCCAGAGCTACGGATCGTCTCTAGCATCTGGGCCTGTTCTTCATCCAGTGATGTTTGGGACAAAATCTCTGCCATACCAAGAATGCCATTCATCGGAGTGCGAATCTCGTGGCTCATATTGGCAAGAAAAGCAGATTTCGCTTTATTCGCAGCTTCGGCTTGTTCGCGCGCAGCATATAGCCCTGTTACATCCGTGCGCAGCCCGACACGGCCGCCATCTGGCGTCGCCTTCTCGTAATACCTGACAAAGCGCCCGTCGTTTGTACGGTGTTCTGCCGGACCATCCGCGCGCCTGAACTGCGCGAGTCGCTGTTCGATCCAGTCCTCCTCTTGGCCGACCGAGTCTGCCACCAGACCCGAATAGGCCACAAATCTGGCTATTTCCTCAAATGTGACGCCCGGGCGCAATATATCAGACGGCCCTTCGAAAATCTCATGATAACGACTATTCGTGGCCACCAACCGTTCATCCGCATCGAAAATGACAAAGCCGTCCTCCAATGCCTCAATGGCGGATAGCAACTGCATCCGGGCCTTTTGTGTTTCCTTTTCAGAGACTTCCAACTGTCGATTGCGCTGCGTCAACAGCAACTCCACACGCATCCGGCGCAATAACTGGAAAGCCAGCGCGGTTGTCATCAGCGAGAAGGCGACAACCATAAGGTAGGTTACAAGCGTGGCGTTGCGCTGCAAACTTGCCAAGCCCTCGCGCTTTTCATCCGCGTCGGCGTTGAAGAAATGCATGACATCCAAGGCGAAAGTGCGGGTCGCGTCAGATAACACACTCAAATCATCATGCATCTGGGGCAATGCTGCCAACAAGGCGTCATCGGGGCCATCAATCAGGTCCAGATATCTTTCCAGAAATGCAGGGAGCGGAAATAGGGATGCCGTTTGCAACTGTGCATTTCGGATGGCATGTCCGACGGCGCCATTGCTCATGACCTGACTGCGACTGTAAAGTATATCGTAGCGAAGCCGTAGCGCAGCGAGATTTTCTTCAGACGGAACGTTCTGCGCGGTCATCACGGCAATGCGCAGGCGCTGCACATCCACTTCAGCCTGACTTGCGGACCAGTAGGCGTTGTCAGCCCCGGTGGACCTAAGCTCTGCAAACCTTTCATCAATCTGATAAGCCAGCCAGATCAGAACAAACACACTACAAAGCAAAAAAACGCTTGTGACAAACCAGAGGCCAAGCGTGGTCAATCTGCTTGGTTTCATCCTCTGTAAGCCGGCGACATGCTTATTCATGTGTTTTCTCATACATGACCGATGCAGCCTGATCAGGCCTGTCATTCACTTCAGTTGCTATCAACACCCATCGGTCTGGCAGAGCGAGAGGAGTTTTCTTATATCTTGGACGCAAACAGGGAAAATCGTTTTATGCCATACTGATTCAAACACTATCGTCATGGAAACATGTATTAAACACTATCGTCAACCTGTTTGAACATACCCTTGAAACACAGCCTCTGCACCGTCTAGCAAAGCTGACAGAGACACCGCCTGAAAAGAACAGTAATTTACAAACCATGCGAAGGCAAAAAACCGCCGTCCATTTTTACTTAACTTGCATCATACATCGCAATTTTTTAAAATATAGTTGTTTTCATCAACACGACTTGAAAGCCGTAGCTTCAATAAGTTTATTGAGGTTTGGTTAACATGGAATAT
>SLAT01000128.1 GCA_007126715.1 Roseinatronobacter sp. | reverse complement strand
CACCCTTTAGTATTCACATTATTCTGCAAGGAGCGCAGACATGGCGATTCAGAGCGCAACTTCTGAAGAAGGTGCCATCGGAACAGCGACTGACAGTCGCGGCAGATTGCTGACTTCGGATGGTACACCATTGCGCCGTGCGCTGGAACGCGCAAACAGACGCCGGAAACTGACCGCGCTCGCGCTGGTCGCGCCGCTGCTTGCCTTTATCCTGATTTTTTTCGCTTTCCCCATCGCACAGATGATGTGGCGGTCGGTTGATAACCCGCAGATCGTGAACGCTTTGCCGCGTACCCTTGTTGCGCTGGAAGACTGGGACGGGCAGGGCGTGCCCGATGAGCCGGTCTTCGCCGCGCTTCACGCTGATATGATGGAAGATCTTGACCGTCCGCGTCGTGAACAGGCGATTGGTCCACTTGGTATTCGCCTGAATTATGAACTGAGTGCTGCGCGCAGTGCGATTTCGCGCACGTCCCGAAATGTTCCGGGCTTCGAGGAACCCTACCGGGAGGCATTCACCGATGCGCATAGATTGTGGGGGCAACCCGAACTCTGGCAGATCATAAAGCGTGAAGGCAAGCCTCTGACCTTGTCATATTATGTTGCGGCGCTTGATCGTGAATATGATGCCGAAGGAAATATCGTAAAACGCCCCGAGAACCGTCAGATTTATGTCTCGTTGTTTGGACGAACCCTGGCGCTTAGCGTCGCGATCACCTTCATGACATTCGTTTTGGGCTTTCCGATTGCCTATTACCTATCTACGCTTCCGATGCGGTATGCAAATTTGCTTATGATCGCTGTATTGCTGCCCTTCTGGACATCTTTGCTGGTGCGAACCTCGGCATGGATTGTGCTGTTGCAACAACAGGGTGTCATCAATAACGCGCTGGTTGGCATGGGCTTTATCGGCGATGATGGGAGGTTCAGTCTGATCTATAATCAGACTGGGACCATCATTGCCATGACGCATATCTTGCTGCCCTTTATGGTCTTGCCGCTGTATTCGGTGATGCGTACCATTCCGCCCAGTTACATGCGCGCCGCCAAGAGCCTTGGCGCGCGGCCATGGACCGCATTCCGCCGCGTGTATTTCCCGCAGACATTGCCGGGCATCGGGGCAGGGGGTGTTCTCGTGTTCATCATCTCCATTGGCTACTATATCACGCCAGCCCTTGTTGGGGGGCAATCCGGGCGCATGATCTCGAACGAGATCGCCCGTCACATCCAGCAATCTCTGAACTGGGGGTTGGCGGCCGCGCTTGGCACGATGCTTCTGGTCGGCGTGCTGGTGTTGTACTGGCTGTATAACCGGCTTGTCGGCACTGACAGCCTGAAATTCGGGTAAGGGAGAAACACGATGTCCATGCCCGCCTATTACACGACGAAAGACAAGATTTGGCATTACACCTTTCGGGTGCTGTGCTACGCGATCTTCTTCTTTCTGCTGGCGCCGATCCTGATCATGATCCCGCTCAGCTTCAATGCGCAACCCTTCTTCACCTTCACGCGCGAGATGCTGACCCTGAACCCGGATGGCTATTCCTTGCGCTGGTATCGGGACTTTCTGGGGTCCGAAAGCTGGATGCGTTCTATCAGAAACTCTTTCGGGATTGGTGTCGCGGCAACCATTCTGTCAACGACATTGGGAACATTGGCAGCCCTTGGCCTGTCTCGATCTGAAATGCCAGCCAAGGGCTTGATCATGGGTATCCTGATCTCTCCCATGATCGTGCCGCTGATCATTTCGGCGGCTGGGATGTTCTTCTTCTTCTCATCGATCAACATAGCCCAGACCTATCTGGGGGTGGTGTTGGCACATGCCGCGCTCGGGACGCCCTTCGTGGTGATTACTGTTACCGCAACACTGGTCGGGTTTGATCAATCCCTGATCCGCGCAGCAGCCAATCTGGGGGCCTCGCCGACACGGACCTTTTTCAAGATCACCATGCCGCTGATCCTGCCCGGTGTCGTGTCAGGTGCGCTGTTTGCCTTCATCACATCCTTTGACGAGATTGTGGTGGTTCTGTTCGTGGCCGGTGTGGAACAACGCACAATCCCACGCGAGATGTGGTCTGGCATCCGCGAGGATATCAGCCCGACGATTCTAGCTGTTGCGACTATTCTTGTGATGATCTCGATCGCCTTGCTGACCGTGGTCGAGTTGTTGCGCCGCCGTGGCGAAAAACTGCGCGGTGTGACGCCCGGCTAGGTTCCGGTCTATGTTAGCAAGACAAAAAATGCCGGGCAGTTTGCCCGGCATTTTTGGTTTTGATCGACTGAGTGGCGCCTTGCCTGAAAAAGCGAAAGATGCCGGGGCGCGCCACGGCATCATCTTACAGCAGGGATTTGACCTTCTCTGCCACAGCCTGTGCCGTGATGCCGAACTGCTTGTAGAGTTCCGGCGCCGGGGCAGACGCTCCGAAATCATGCATCCCGACAAAGCCCGACTTCTCGCGCCGGCCACGCTCGCCGTATAGCCAGCGATCCCAGCCAAAGCGAATTCCCGCCTCGATAGCCACGCGCACTGGCCCTGCGGGCAGTACCTTGCGGCGATAAGCCTCTGGCTGGTCCTCGAACAACTCCCAGCAGGGGAAAGACACAACGCGCGTGCCAATACCTTCGGCCTGCAGCAACTCTCGTGCCTGCATCGCGATTTCGACTTCGGAACCAGTTGCCATCAGCAGGGCCTGACGCTTGCCCTCTGCCTCGGCCAGAACATAGGCACCCTGTGCCGTCAGGTTCTTGACCTTGTGCTCAACCCGGTAGGTCGGCAGGTTTTGACGGGTCAGCGCCAGCACCGAAGGCGTGCGCGCGCTGGTCAGGGCAAGTTCCCAAGCCTCGGCCGTCTCAACAGTGTCGCAGGGGCGGAAAACATGGGTGTTCGGTGTCGCGCGTAGCATGGCCAGATGCTCGACCGGCTGGTGTGTCGGTCCGTCTTCGCCAAGCCCGATGGAATCGTGCGTCATGACATAAGTGACAGGCACACCCATCAATGCAGACAGCCGCATTGATCCGCGCGCGTAATCAGTAAAGCACAGGAATGTTCCGCCATAGGGTTTCAAGCCACCATGCAGTGCCAACCCGTTCATTGCGGCTGCCATGCCATGCTCGCGGATGCCGTAATAGACGTAGCGGCCCTTACGATCTTCAGGTGAAAAGACACCCAGTCCACTGGTTTTGGTATTGTTGGAACCCGTAAGATCGGCCGATCCGCCCAGCGTCTCGGGCATGACCTGATTGACCACTTCCAGCACCATCTCTGATGATTTGCGCGTGGCAACGCTGGGCGCGGTTTCCGATATCTGCTTTTTCAGCGCGCGAATGGCGGCTTCCAGCTTCTTCGGGGCCTGGCCGGTCATGCGGCGGGTGAATTCCGCCTGTTTGGTGCCGGACAGCTTGGCGAACCGTTCTTCCCATGCCGCGCGCGCAACCCCACCGCGTGCGCCAATGGCGCGCCATGCTTTCAGCACATCGTCGGGAATTTCAAACGCACCGTAAGGCCAGCCGTAGATTTCCTTGGTGACCGCAATCTCTGCATCGCCGAGGGGCGAGCCATGCGCGCCGGATGTATCGGCCTTTTTCGGGCTACCAAAGCCGATGATTGTCTTGCAATCGATCAACACGGGGCGGTCAGAGCCCTTTGCCTCGGTCAAGGCGCGGTCAATATCTGCGGGGTCATGTCCGTCACAGGCCAGAACCTTCCAGCCTGCCGCTGCAAAGCGCGCGCGCTGGTCGGTGCTGTCGGACAGGCTGACGCGGCCATCAATGGTGATGTCGTTATTGTCCCACATGACGATCAGGCGACCAAGTTTCTGATGTCCCGCAAGGCCAATCGCTTCATGGCTGATGCCTTCCATCAGGCAGCCATCGCCTGCGATGACATAGGTGTAGTGATCGACCACTTTCGGGCCGAATTCCGCGCGCAGTTTCTCTTCGGCCATAGCAAAGCCGACAGCGTTGGAAATGCCTTGCCCCAGCGGGCCGGTGGTCGTCTCGACGCCTTTGACATGGCCGTATTCCGGGTGGCCCGCGGTAATCGCGCCCCATTGGCGGAAGTTCTTGATCTGATCGAGGGTCATGTCTTCATACCCGGTCAGATAGAGCAGCGCATAAATCAGCATAGAGCCGTGACCGGCAGACAGGATGAAGCGGTCGCGATCGGCCCAGTCAGGGGCTGCGGCGTCAAATTTCAGATGCCGCTCAAACAGCACAGTTGCGACATCCGCCATTCCCATAGGCATGCCGGGATGCCCGGAATTTGCAGCCTGCACTGCATCCATCGCCAAAGTGCGAATAGCGGTTGCCTTGTTCCAGTGATCGGGGTGCGCGTTTCGCAGGGCAGCAATATCCACGTTGGGTGTTCCTTGTCTGGCCAATCTTTGCGGCGTCATACCAGCCCCAGCGGCAAGATCAAGCAAAGCGATGCCATCGTGCGACTCAATTCATGACAGCTTGTTGGAAAGCGACAGGTTTGAGGTTAGGCTGTCACAGCTTGCGTCTTGTTTCACTGTTGAGGTGATTCGGGATTGCGGTTGGTCAAAAGAGCATTGAAGCAGGAAGCGACAAACGCATGAGCAATGTGTCAGACCTCGAGCGCCGCCTGGGTCGCGCGCTTGACCGGATTGCGAAAAGCGCCCAGAAGCTAGGCGCTGCGCCTTCGGATTCAGATCAATCAAGTGAAGTTGATGAATTGCGTAACCAGCTTGAAGCTGAGCGCGCTAAGACTGCACAATTGTCAGAGCGCGTGAATGCGGTGCGCAACCGACAGGAAGGGTCGTTTGCGACGTTAGAGCGTCGCCTGGCCCGCATGACAGAGCAGCTGGATTTGCAAAGTCTTGAAATGCTGCGCCTGAAGAAAGCAAATACCAAGCTGATCGAGGCGAATCGTCAGTTGCGCGAAGGGTCCGAGGCAAAAATCATCGAACCCAGCACCATCAACCGCTCGCTCTTGGCGGAACTTGAAGCGCTGCGCGCTGAACGCGCCGCCGAGATGGCCGAGATGGAGGATGTGCTTGGCGAATTGAAGCCGCTGATTTCCTCGGAGGATGCAAATGCCTGATCAGATAATCACCATTGGTCACAAGGAATTCACGGTCGCCTGCCAGCCGGGAGAAGAGCAGTATCTGGTTTCTGCCGCTGAAATGCTGGATGCAGAAGCGCGCATTCTTCTGAACCAGATTGGCCGTGTCCCTGCTGAACGGATGTTGCTGATGTCAGGACTGATGCTGGCAGACAAGACCGCAGAAGCCGATGACAAGCTCAAGGCAGCACAAGCCGAAATAGCGTCGCTTCGTGAAGAGATATCGCGCCTGCATTCGCGGCCTGACCCGCAGCCAAGACGGGTTGAAGTGCCGGTTATCCCCGCAGATGTGACGGATGCGTTGACCGAACTTGCGGCGCGCGCGGAAGCGGTTGCCGAAGACCTGGAAGCGCGCGCGAAAGCCTAATCCGCCACAGCCGAAAGGGCGTTGCGCAAATCGTCCGCGAATTGCGGATGCGCGTAGATATCGTTATGTCCGGCCTGAATTTGCGAAATCGCAGCAACAGCACGGTCGCTCGCGCGCAGCCCATCGACCAGCGATTTCGCGCGGGCAGGTGGGATCACTTCGTCTTGGCTGGCAAGAATTAGCGCGATAGGGGTCCGTGATGTTTTCAACGCCTCTAGCGCGTTCATTTCATGGCGGAACAATAACCGAACCGGTAGCCAGGGCATTGTCTGTTTTCCAATCGCAACAAGGCTGTCAAACGGGGTAACGAGCACGGCACCATCAATGGGACGTTCCGCACTCAGATGCGCTGCGACGCCGCTGCCGACACTAAAGCCGATCGCAATGATGCCATTGGTGGCATTGGGTGCAAGATAATCATACAGAGCAACCGCATCCGCTTTCAGCGCATCTGCCGACGGGCGGCCTGTGCTGGGCGCATAGCCACGGAAATGAAATGCGGCCACAGGGTATTCGGGGGCAATGCCATGCACGAACAAGGCAACTGCATCGGCATTCCAGGCATTTCCGCCGAAGGCCAAGATCAGCGGCTTGGTGGGGTTCTGACCAGGTATCAGGCTGCCTTGCAAAACGCTGCCATCTGGCCGTGTCACACTTAGAATTTGAGTGTCGTCTGGCAGGGTTGGCGACGGTCCGACAAGGCTTCGTGGAAACACGATAGCACCCTGCATTACTGCGACTAGCAGAACCACCAAGGCATATAAACCCGCGATAGAGAGCGCAAATTTAATAAGCCAAGACAATGTGTTACCCCCTGATTTTTAGTCGGGAACGCGGTCGGCTTGTGGCATATGCGGTTTGATGTCAATGAGCGGTGTGCCATCAATCGCGTCAATGGCATCGATGCGGACAACCCCTTGCGACGCATCGATCTCAAGCACTTTTACAATCCCCATTCCGATCGGGTTCGGGCGCGCAGGAGAGCGAAGATTGAAGGTTCCCGTCCCCTCATCGCGGTGGCGCGGGGTCTGATGAATAAGATCGCGGGGCGCTTCGCTCATCCAGTAGAGCAGGACCAGGGCATCGCCTGCCTCGATCCCTGAAAGTCCGGGCCGGAAAAGCGGATTGATGTGCAACGACGCGTCTCGGCCGGTTTCACGTGCCTGCCTGAGGTTCTTTGGGCAGTCCCCCAAGGACCAAGGGCTGGTGATGTGGCCGATAAAGGTGACCTGCGCGTGGAAAGCGGGTGCTGAATCAAGCCGTCGCTCACCGATGCGCGTGTCGAAACGTCCCTTCATTCCTCGACACCCTCAGGCAGACCTCTAAACCCTTGCGCCACGACATATTTTTCAGAGCTATCTGCGCGGCTTGCCGGAGGTTTCACATTGGAAACCTTGCGGAAATGCTGCTTAAGAAGGCGCTGCAAATCGCCTTCGGCGCCGCCCGCCAAAACCTTGGCGACGAATGTGCCGCCCTCATCAAGCACATCAAACGCGAAATATGCCGCCGCTTCGCATAGCGACATGATCCGCAGATGGTCGGTCTGTTTATGGCCGGAAGACGCGGCCGCCATATCAGACATGACCACATCCGCCTTGCCGCCAAGCCACTCCTTGACCTGTTCCTCGGAACCCTCATCAAGGAAATCAAGGACATGCGCCTCTGCACCGGCCAGAGGCTCCACCTCTTGCAGGTCTACCCCCAGCACAGAGCCGACGCGTTTGCCCGACTTCTCGCCCAAGGCATTCACGCGCGCGACTGCGACCTGCAACCACCCTCCCGGCGCGCAGCCCAGATCGACCACGCGCGCACCGGGCACCAGAAAGCGGTACTTGTCATCAAGCTCAATCAGCTTGTAAGCCGCCCGCCCGCGATAGCCATCGCGTCGCGCAGCCAGCACATAAGGGTCATTCAACTGCCGTTCCAACCAACGAGTAGAACTGAGCTTGCGCCCGCGCGCCGTCTTGACCTTGACCTTTAATTCACGTTGGCCACGCCCGGATGTATTCTTTATTTTCATGGTCTTGCAGGTTTCTTTTAAGGTATGAGATTAAGTGCGCCATCGCGACTCATCTGTGCGAATAGCAGGCCCTCTCGCAGGCCGCGATCCGCAACAGACATCCTGTCAGTCGGCCAGACACGCATAAGTGCTGTCAGAATGGCGGCGCCCGACATGATCTGGGTGTGCCGTTCGCGCCCGATGCGCGGGTCCTGACGCCGGCCGATTGGGCCAAGTGCCAAATATTCCCGGATCACACTGTCTACTTGGTCAGAATTCATGACAAGCCCATCGACCTTGTTCCTGTCATAGCGTTTCAGCCGCAGGTAAGACGCGGCCACGGTCGTGATGGTGCCGGATGTGCCGATGACCTGAAAAGCGCGATGCGCCTTGGCGTCGCGATAGGGGGTGAAGGCTTCGAGTTGTTCCTCGAAATACCAGCTCATCAAGGCAAAGCGCGCGGCATCGTCATCGACTTCGCGGAAGTAATCCTTAAGGGTTGCGACACCCAGCGGCACGCTGATCCAGTCCACGACCTGAGGCTTGTCGTCCTCTGGTTCCCCCATGAAAGCGCCCCGATGCATCGACATGATTGCATTGCGCCGTTTTTCGGGCGCAACGCGTGACAGATCAATCCAGACAAGTTCGGTAGAGCCGCCGCCAATGTCTATGACCAGAAGCTGTTCTGTCTCGGCGGCAACAAGCGATGCGCAAGACACCACTGCCAGACGCGCCTCTTCCTCGGCTGTGATGATCTCCAGCTTCAAGCCGGTTTCCATCTGGGCGCGGCGAATGAAGTCGGGGCTGTTTCGCGCGCGGCGGCACGCTTCAGTTGCAACGAGTCGCATCTTGCGGACATTGTGCTGATCCAGTTTGGACCGGCATATTCGAAGGGCCTGCAACGTGCGTTGCATCGGGCGATGCGAAAGCATCCCCGAGGTTTTCAATCCAGTTCCAAGCTCTACAGCCTTGGAAAAACTATCCACCACCTCGAAATGCCCGCCCGCAGGGCGCGCAATCAACATGCGGCAACTATTTGTTCCCAGATCAAGCGCCGCATAGAGTTGCGGGTCTGACCCAGGTCGGCGCGCGGCCTTTACCGATTTCGGGGCGGCACCAAGCGGGTGCCTGCCAATATCATTCGGGGAAGCGGCCACGCCTGTGGGACGCTCGGGCGTCATAATCGCCCTCCAATTTCGTGTTACATTCGAAGGTAATCAACACGGCTGTCATAAGCAAGCATTGACATGCGTTAAAAGCGATGACTGCGGTTCTTGTCATAATGAACTTGAGGAAAATGACGCTGGCTTGCTCTCGTCTTGTTGGGATGAAATGCGCTATCTGTTCGTCGTGATCCTTTGGCGACTTGTCGGTTTTCGCACGGGCATGTGCCGGTTTCACGCCTAGATGGATGTTGTGATCCAAACAAAAGGTGGCATATGGCGCAGCTTGTGATTGTATATTGGCGGGATATCCCGGCGCAGGTGATTGTAGGCAAGGGGCGACGGGCCCATAAGATCCAGTTGCCCGAGCGGTTTGAACAGGCCATCGACCGATGTGCAATGAAGGTTGGTGCCAAGGATGCAGACGCCTATCTTGGCGAATGGCGCAAGGTTGCACCGGTGGAGGTCGCTGGAAGTGATGAAGATGTCGCGAAAACCACCGCAGCGCAGTTGGAAGCAGAGTATCACGCGGACAGGTTGAAAGCGTTGATCGCCAATGATGGCTGGGCATAAGGAGCTTTCAAGTGTGACCCGACCCCGTTTGATGGAGCGTATCATGTCGCTATTGAACTTTCGCCGTACTTCCCCGTCTGCCGCGCCACAAAATGCACAAGTCGAAGCCCTCTTGCAGGGGTTCTCGATAGAAGTGATGCCGCGCACGGCAGAGAAAATCGCTGATTTCCGCCAAATCTTGCCTGCTGGGACGCGTGTTTACATTGCCCATATAGATGGAACGCCCATCGCCGATATGGTTGCAACAGCGTCGCGCCTGCGCGCCGAGGGCATGGAGCCGATGCCCCATTTCCCCGCGAGAATCATCGCCAATCGTGCTGAATTGGCAGATTGGATTGCCCGGTATCAAGGTGAGGCTGATATTCGCGAGGCGCTTATGCTGGGCGGTGGGGTCACTACCCCAAATGGGGATTACGACAATTCCATGCAGTTGCTTGAAACCGGTTTGTTCGACGGATTTCGGCGCTTGCATGTTGCCGGGCACCCCGAAGGCAATCGCGACATTGCCGCAGATGGTGGGCAGGAGATCATCCTCAAGGCTCTGCAATGGAAACAGGATTTTGCCCGCGAGAAGGGCATCGACATGGCGATCGTCACCCAGTTCGCATTCGAGGCAAAGCCGATCATCGCATGGGTTCAGAGTTTGCGCGATCAGGGCATAGATTTGCCTGTCCATCTTGGCGTGGCAGGACCAGCAAAGTTACAGACGCTGATCAAATTCGCAATTGCATGTGGCGTTGGCGCTTCGCTGAAGGTCTTGCAAAAACGTGCAAAGGATGTCTCAAAACTGCTCGTCCCGTTCGAGCCGACAGGGCTGGTTTCCGATATTGCGGCCTATAAGGCAGAGAACCCGGATTTCGGCGTCGAACGGCTGCACTTCTTCCCGCTTGGCGGGATCAAGAGCAATACAGATTGGACAATCGCGCAGGGCGGCGCATCTTGCCAGCCTGCGATTTAACCTAGAACTTCTGGAGAGAATATGACCCGTACTGTCCTTGAATCCGCGACCAAGACTGTCGTGATCGGTTTTGACGAGCCGTTTTGTGTAATCGGTGAGCGCATCAATCCGACTGGCCGCAAGAAACTGGCTGCCGAGTTGGAGCTGGATGATTTTTCGACGGTTGAGCGTGACGCGCTGGAGCAGGTCGCTTGTGGCGCGATGGTGCTGGATATCAATTCTGGGGCCGTATTCTCGAACAAAATGGCCTCAGACCCGCGTTATGCAGACAACAATTTTGTCGAGCCTCCACTCATGCGCGCCTTGTGCGAGAGGGTGCAAGCATTGGTGGATGTGCCGCTTTGCATCGACTCTTCTGTGCCAGAGGCATTGAAGGCCGGGCTGGAAGCCTGCACTGGCCGGCCCTTGCTGAACTCCGTCACGGGCGAGGAAGAGCGGCTTGAAGCGATTCTACCGCTGGTCAAGAAATACAATGTTCCGGTCGTCGCCATCTCGAATGATGATACGGGCATTTCAGAGGATCCCGAAGTTCGGTTTGCTGTCGCAAAGAAGATAGTCGAGCGCGCTGCCGATTACGGCATTCCTGCGCATGATATTGTCGTTGACCCATTGGTGATGCCAATCGGCGCAATGGCAACTGCCGGACAGCAGGTCTTTGCACTGGTGCGTCGTCTTCGTGAGGAATTGGGCGTCAATACCACCTGCGGGGTGTCGAATATCAGCTTTGGTTTGCCAAACCGCCATGGGGTGAACGCGGCTTTCCTGCCAATGGCAATTGGTGCCGGAATGACCAGCGCGATCATGAACCCTGTCCGCTCGGTCGAGATGGAGGCCATCCGCGCCGCCAATATGCTGATGAACCATGACCCGAATGGTGGTGCATGGATCGGGCTTTCTAAGGTGCTTGAAGCGGTCAAGGATGGGGTGAGCTTTGCGGAAGCATCGCGCGCGGCGATGGATGCAGGCGCACGCACAGGCGGGCGGCGTGGCGGTCGGCGTTCGCGCGCATAAGTGCTTTGCGTCAAGGGCATGAGGCAAAAGGGCGGGGCGCAGCCCCGCCTTTTTGCTATGTCGGGCAGGGTATGGCAGGCAAGGAAAAAGGGGGCGCAAGCCCCCTTTTGTCGTCTTGAGACATCTTTTCTAGTCAGCGTTAGCCCGCACTGGCGGCTGTTTTCTTTGAATCGGCATAGATGATGAGCGGTTTCGCTTCCGAGTTTACCGCTTCTTCATTCACCACGACCTCGCTCACGTTTTCGAGGCCCGGAAGATCCAACATCGTATCCAGCAAGATATCTTCCATGATCGACCGAAGGCCGCGCGCACCGGTCTTGCGGGCAATCGCGCGTTTCGCAATCGCGCGCAGTGCTTCTTCCGTAAAGCTCAGATCAGCGCCCTCGATGTCGAACAGCTTCTGATACTGCTTGACCAGCGCATTTTTCGGCTCTGTCAGGATGGTAACAAGTGCATCCTCGTCCAGATCCATAAGCGTCGCAACCACGGGCAGACGCCCCACAAATTCGGGTATCAGACCGAATTTCAGCAGGTCTTCGGGTTCAAGCTGCTTTAGCGAATCGCCGATTGTTTTCTGGCTTTCGTCTTTCACATCCGCGCCAAAGCCGATCGCCGAGCCTTTGCCGCGCATATTGATGATCCGATCCAGACCTGCAAAGGCGCCGCCACAAATAAACAGGATATTGGTCGTATCGACTTGCAGGAATTCCTGCTGAGGATGCTTGCGACCGCCTTGGGGGGGCACACTTGCGACAGTGCCTTCCATAAGTTTCAAAAGCGCTTGCTGCACCCCTTCGCCGGATACGTCGCGCGTGATCGAGGGATTATCGGATTTGCGCGTGATCTTGTCGACCTCGTCGATATACACGATCCCGCGCTGCGCGCGTTCAACGTTGTATTCTGAAGACTGCAACAGTTTCAGAATGATGTTCTCGACATCTTCGCCGACATAGCCAGCCTCTGTGAGTGTGGTGGCGTCTGCCATTGTGAACGGGACATCCAGAATGCGCGCCAAGGTTTGTGCCAGCAAGGTCTTGCCGCAGCCGGTTGGCCCGATCAGCAGGATATTCGATTTCGAAAGCTCCACCTCGCCGGATTTGCCGGAATGGTTCAGGCGCTTGTAGTGGTTGTGCACAGCAACAGAGAGGACGCGTTTTGCCTGAACCTGCCCGATGACATAATCATCCAGCACGTCGCAAATCTCGCGCGGAGTGGGAACACCATCTGTGGCTTTCAAGCCGCCGGATTTGGTTTCCTCTCGGATGATGTCCATGCACAACTCAACACATTCATCGCAGATGAACACTGTAGGTCCGGCGATCAACTTGCGAACTTCATGCTGGCTCTTGCCACAGAAGGAGCAGTACAGGGTGTTCTTGCTGTCGGAATCGGATGTCGGCATTTCAAACCTCTGTGGTCTTTACTGCGGCAGGCATGGCCCAGATAGGGAACTGACGGCCTTGATTTGGTAAAGGGTAGGTCAGAGCGGAAGCAGGGACAATGCAAAACTGCACGATATTCGACATTTCCCTGCCTCGTCTGCCCTTATATCCTTAGCTTGTGCCTGTTTCAGCGCGTGAGGTCACGATATCGTCAATAAGACCCCACTCCTTGGCCATCTCTGCAGTCATGAAATTGTCACGCTCCAGCGCGTCT
>SLAT01000252.1 GCA_007126715.1 Roseinatronobacter sp. | reverse complement strand
TGCGCCAGTCGCCAACCTGTCGGGGGGCGAACGGCGCCGCGTGGCGCTGTGCAAACTGCTGCTCGAAGCGCCCGACATGCTGCTGCTGGATGAACCGACCAACCACCTTGACGCGGAAACCATCGCCTGGCTGCAACAGCACTTGATCGACTACAAGGGAACGATCCTGATCGTGACCCATGACCGGTATTTCCTCGATGATATTACCGGCTGGATTCTGGAACTCGACCGTGGCCGCGGGATTCCCTATGAGGGCAATTATTCCGCTTGGCTGGAACAGAAGGCCAAGCGTCTGGCGCAGGAATCGCGCGAGGACAAGGCGCGCCAGAAATCGCTGGAGCGCGAGTTGGAATGGATCAGGGCGGGCGCGAAGGCACGCCAGACCAAATCCAAGGCGCGCATTCAGGCCTATGAGGAAAAGGCCAGCCAGTCCGAGCGCGAAAAGGTCGGACGCGCGCAGATCATCATCCCCAATGGCCCGCGCCTGGGCGCCAAGGTGATCGAGATCGAGAACCTGAAAAAGGGCTATGGCGACCGCCTGTTGATTGAGGATCTGAGCTTTGCCTTGCCCCCCGGCGGCATTGTCGGCGTGATCGGCCCCAATGGTGCGGGCAAATCGACCCTGTTTCGCATGTTGACCGGGCAGGAACAGCCCGACAGCGGCACAGTGGAATTCGGCGACACGGTGAAACTGTCTTATGTGGACCAGTCACGCGACGCGCTGGACGGCAATAAAACCGTGTGGGAAGAAATCTCTGACGGGCTGGATGTGATCATGCTGGGCGATGCGGAAGTGAACAGCCGCGCCTATGTGGGGGCCTTCAACTTCAAAGGGGGCGACCAGCAAAAGAAAGTCGGGCTGCTGTCGGGGGGCGAGCGCAACCGAGTGCATATGGCGAAACTGCTGCGCTCGGGCGGCAATGTGCTTTTGCTCGATGAACCGACCAACGATCTGGACGTGGAAACCCTGCAGGCGCTGGAAGCCGCGCTGGAAGATTTCGCAGGCTGTGCGGTGATCATTTCCCACGACCGCTTCTTCCTTGACCGTCTGTGCACGCATATCCTAGCGTTCGAGGGCGAGGCGCATATTGAATGGTTCGAGGGCAATTTCGCGGCCTATGAGGAAGACAAGAAGCGGCGGCTGGGACCAGATGCGCTGGAGCCGAAGCGGGTGAAGTATAAGAAATTTACGAGGTGAGGGAATTAAATACCGAATGCCATTTGTACTGTGGGAGAATTATTTTATGAATTATTCAAAGGTTTCTGAACTCAAAGTATGCAAGGGAGACGCTGAAACTTTTAAACGCAATGCTGTTTTACTTTATAAGGATCATCGCCCTAAATCATGCGGCGTTGGCACAATCGTAAAAGTAACAGCAAACGGAAAAAGCAATTATCACAGAATTGAAGCGGCAGGGGGCAGGAAGAACGAGATTACACTACCTGCTGTTTCCATACAAAGGTTGGGCCTAAGAAATGGCGATGAAGCAAGAATTTCTATCACCAAAGCGAACACGTTTCAGGAAATGATGTGGGCACTTAATGACATTGAACCAACCAACAGAATCGCCGCTAAGTTGGCAATACTCTCTGTTTGCCTTGGTTCGCTAAGCGTAGCTTTAGCAATAGTCCTCTGATGGGTTACAATTGAACCCACTTCACGGTTACTGAAATTTGACTGAGCTACTAGTCCAAGATGTAAAACGCACGGACTAAACAGCGCCCATATTGAAGCCCTGTACTGCGCAGGGCTTCACATTGCCCTTGACTCGGAGCATTCTACGATTTCCGAACGGCGATTGATCGCGGTCAGCCTTTCACGAGAAGTCCGTCCGGCCCTCATAGGCTTCTGCTGGTGGGGCAGCAAAAAATCTGCCTCGTCAGCGCCCGTTACATGTATGCCCGCAAGGTCACGCTGCGCAGAAGCCTTCCCCCACCTTCATCCCCGTCCTTACCACAGACAAACAAGCCGAGGATTTCCTCGATCATGACCTCTCCGGTCTCGATTTGGATCATTTCAAACCCTCACGCCGCGACCAACTAACTAAACCTGCCGAAGCCTAAAAGCGCCCTTCGCCTGCACCACCCGCCCCAAGCCGTGCATTGTCGGGCCGCGGGGCGGCGATCCCCGGTCAGAGCCAAAGTGCTTTATGCTTGCCCAATCCGCGAAGAATAAGAGCTTTGCGCTGGTAGCAGCCAAATCGCCGCGCCGTGGGGGCGGCCCGGCAATGCGCCTTTTTTCCGCGCGAGGCGCATTGCCGCAAGGTAGATCGTTTCCGCGCTAAGCGCACAGCCGCAAGGCAGATCGGCCTGTCATCGCCACGCTTGCAAGGCAGTCCCACATTTCCCCGTGCATCCCCCGCCCATATGCCGCAAGATGCCCCAAACCAAAGGGAGCATTGCCGCCATGTCACTTTACCGCATCATCTATTCCTCGCGCCCCTTCGGCTATGACAGCAGCATGCTCAACGGCATCCTGATGCAGGCGCGGGTCGCCAATGAGCGTGATGATATTACCGGCGCATTGATCTGCCGCGAGGATATTTTTCTGCAACTGCTCGAAGGCCCCGAAGACAAGGTGAGAGACACGGTCGCGCGGATCAAGCGCGATGATCGCCATATCGAGGTCAGGATGCATGTCGAGAAGCACGTGCAAGAGCGCATGTTCGGCAAATGGGCGATGCTGCATGACCCTGTTGCGACATGGATCTGGACGCAGGCAGAAATTGATGATGACGTGCTCGAGCGCGCCAGCGAGGCCGAAGTTGAAGGGTTTTTCCAGCGTCTGCGCGATCAGGCCGAAGCGGTCTGAGCAGGGCTATTGCGCAAAGACGCGCAGCCGCACAAGTTGTGTCAGCGGCAGACCAAGGCTGTTGAAGGCCGAGAGCGATAGCTGGCTGCCAGAACCGGCTGCCGCGCCCGAGGGGCGCAATTCGACACGCAGGGATGCACTGCCATCCAGCAATTCTACCCGACCCTGCGTGACACTTGCCACGAGCCCAGTCTGCAACCACAGGCCAGATTGGGCCGGGCTGCCAAGCGCGGCCAATGTCTCGCCCAAAGGCTGCGCGCCTGCGGCTGCCGGGGCAAGGGCTGCGGCACGCTCTTCCGCACTGACCTGATCGAGGGCTTCGGGGCGCAGACCGGCCTGTCCCAGAGTTGACACCGGAGAGCGACCCGCCCGCGCCTCTGGCCGGGCTGTGTCGCTATCAGGGGCGCGAACGGTGGTGTCTGCGTCAGGCTGGGCGCTTCGGCCAAAACCGGGGAATTGCGCACAGGCCGCCAACAGGGGCAGCATCGCGCACAACATAAGAAACGGGCGTATACCAAACATGTTCCATGTCATACTGCCAAAGTAGAGGGGCGACAATGCTCTTGCCCCTTGCCGCCGCGCATTGTGATGGCTAGTTTCATCGTCATGACAACACCGTTGATCGACCCCTTCGCCCGCCCCATCTCATATCTGCGCGTCTCGGTGACGGACCGCTGCGATTTCCGCTGCGTCTATTGCATGGCCGAGAACATGACCTTTCT
>SLAT01000035.1 GCA_007126715.1 Roseinatronobacter sp. | reverse complement strand
TGAAGGAATTGTCTTCCAGCAGGTCAAACACAGCGACTTTGCGCTCTTGTTCAATCTCGGGTGTCGGAGTTGGCAACCCGCTATCATCTATTTCAATCTGGCAGATTCGGCTCATGGGACTTCTTACTCAATTACTCCCCGATGTGATGCCCTGTCTGAAAGCGGTTCGCAAGCAATCCGGTCTTGTCAGCCCTGCTTTTCCTGGTTTAATCTCACGGACGAGCGCGATGGCGTCGCGCTCAGAGGCCGCAATTCGCGGCCCAACCCTGAGATGCGCCCAATTCGGGTGTGTGCGGCCCTGAACGCCGGGGCTTCTCTCGGGCTGGGTCGACTGCCATCAGCCCCGACATGACACAGGAGGGGGCGATGCAAAACCGTCCGCAACATTTTCAATTTCATCAAGGCAACAGAGAGTTGCCATTTGCGCCTGAAGAATATGCGCAGCGCCTGCAAGGATTGCGCGCAATCATGGTGCGCGAAGGGGTCGATGTGGTGGTGTTCACCTCTATGCACAACATCGCGTATTATTCGGGCTTTCTCTATTGCAGCTTCGGGCGGCCCTATGGGCTGGTCGTGACACTGCAAGACACTGTCACGCTGAGCGCGGGAATCGACGGGGCGCAGCCGTGGAGGCGCGGCTATGGCGACAACCTGACCTATACCGACTGGGAGCGGGACAATTTCTGGCGCGCAGCGGCCCATGTTGCAGGGCAGGGGCGGCGCGTCGGCTATGAGGGTGACCATCTGACGCTGACGCAGGCGGCTTTGCTTGAGGCGTTTCTGGCACCTGAGGCCAAAATAGATATGGCCCCCGCCACGATGCAGCAACGGATGCGCAAATCCCCTGCCGAACGCGACCTGATCCGCGCCGGGGCGAATGTCGCCGATCTGGGTGGTGCTGCGATCCGAGAGGCAATCCGGCCCGGCGCGCGCGAGATTGACATTGCGATGGCGGGCCGCGACGCAATGGAGTTGGAGATTGCGCGCCGTTTTCCACAGGCTGAGTATCGTGATACCTGGGTCTGGTTCCAGTCCGGGATCAATACGGATGGTGCACATAATCCTGTCACATCGCGCAAGCTGGAGCATGGGGATATTCTGTCGCTGAACACCTTTCCGATGATTTCTGGCTATTACACCGCACTTGAGCGGACCTTGTTTCTTGGCGAAGTGGACGCGGATAGCCTGCGCATCTGGCAGGCCAATATTGCCGCGCATGAACTTGGGCTGTCGCTGCTCAGGCCGGGGGCGCGTTGCTATGATGTGACCGCCGAGATCAACGCGTTCTTCGCCGAACATGACCTGCTGCAATATCGCAGCTTTGGCTACGGCCATTCCTTTGGTGTGCTGTCACACTACTATGGACGCGAAGCAGGGCTGGAGTTGCGCGAAGACATCGACACCGTGATTGAGCCCGGTATGGTCATCTCGATGGAGCCGATGCTGACAATCCCCGAGGGGCTACCTGGCGCCGGCGGATATCGGGAGCATGATATTGTTATCATGACCGAAGAGGGGCCCGAGAATATCACCGGCTTTCCCTATGGACCTGAGGCCAATGTGATTGGTTGAGTGGCGTTGTCTGCGGTCATCATCTGACCGCAGCCAATCAGCCCGCCCCTTAAGCCTTTGGTTGTTTTGGCAAGGTTTAGGGGGCGATCCTGTCTGCCGCTCTAACGTTTGTTTCTTGCGCGACGAGGACTGCATCTGCGGATTGGCGCCCTTTCTTCAGGGTAGAAGCTAATCAACGATAGATTTCGCCCTGCCTGTCGCGCGGAAAATTACGCCGTCCCGGTCAGTTCAGGCAGATTGGAACCCACGTAAAAGCTGCCGCAGCCCGAACATTGCACCCGCAACGATGCTGATGAAAACCAGTGGTGCCGAAAACGCCAGTGTCGCCATTGCCGAGGCGCCCTGACCCACAGAGCAGCCGACCGCGATCACACCGCCCACGCCCATCAGGCAGGCCCCTGCAACCTGCCGCCCCAATTCACGCGGATCTTCGCAGGCTTCCCAGCGAAAGCGCCTGCGCCACGCTGCCGCAAGGGCTGCGCCTGCAACCACGCCCACCACCGAACCGACCGCAAAATTCAGTCCTCCCGCGCTGGAGGTCATCAGATACAGGATCGTCCGGCCGAGAGGGGCTGTGAATGTGAACCCCTCGACCGGGATTGCTTCTAGCGTTCCCATACGTAGTAGCGACGTGGCGATAAACGCATATGCCAGTGAAAACCCGACCACGACACCCCATGCAATCGTGCGCGGGGACTGTCGCAAATGCGGATGCGCAAGCCCGATGCCGATAAGGACCAAAGCCACAGGCACCGCGACCAGCAAAGGTGAAAGCCCGGTCATTGCCGCAAAGGCATGTGCGAATCCCTGCGGGCTGTCGGCTTCGACTTGCGGAAACAGCGCCACGCGCAACGGTGAAAGTGGACCTGCAAGTGTGATAAATCCCGCGACGGCCATAATCATCACAATCAGAAAAGACCGCAGATCACCGCCCCCCAACCGCACCAGCGCGCCAAATCCGCAATTGCCCGCAAGGGCCATCCCATAGCCAAACATCAGCCCGCCAAATATGGCCGCCAGCGGGTTGAAGGCGATCAGGTGATAAGGGCTTTGAGAAATCAGCGCAAAGCCTGCGGCTTCGGCGGTGAACAGTACCAGAATAGCAACGCCCAGCACCACGCCCCAAAGTCGCGCACGCCGTTGGTCGCCCCCGTAAGCGGCACTCTCGATCGCATTCAGGGTGCAGAAATCGCCCATTCGCGCGGCAAAACCAAAGCCGATGCCCCCAAGAACACCCGCCACGCCTGCCAATATTGAGGGTGACAAATCCCACATGGTTAATCCTTCCGCAGGGTCGCCCAGATCCTGGGCTTGTCCTTCGGTCCGAGTATAGCCACGAGCGGCGACAGCGTCACGGAAAATTAGGTCTTCGCTTGTGCACAGAACATATCATACACCACCCCGATCAGGCGTGCGGCCTTTGGGTCGTGCAGGGCGTAGTAGATGGTTTTGCCTTCGCGTCGGCTGGATACTATCCCTTCCAGCCGAAGGCGTGCCAATTGCTGGCTGACCGCTGCCTGTCGTGATTGCAACAAATGTTCCAGTTCTGTTACCGACTTCTCGCCGGAGGACAGGTGACACAGAATCATCAGGCGGCCTTCATGTGCGAGCGCCTTGAGAAAACAGGACGCGGCTTGCGCCTGTTCCAGCATATCCACGGGCTCAAGGTCCGAGCAGGTCCCATCATCATCGGTCGAGGTCGCGTCAAGTTCTACAGTTTCGGCATCAGCAAGGTCTTGTTCAAGCGACATGGTATGTATCCTGTCGAGATCGGCCAGTGCTTGCGGCCGACGTTTCCGGGTTGGATCAGAATATGTTCAAGTAAGTGAATATGTATCCTGCGAGAGGTAATTTAACAAGTTACCACGCCAGAATAAGCGAGAAATCCGCCCAAATGCAGCGGCTGTGTAACATAATATTCGATTTTTACCGCATATGGGGAAAAAATTCCAAAAAAATGCCCGCCAAACAGGCGAGCACTCGTTTTCTGCTTTGTCGCCTGCTTCAGGACTCGCGCTGCTCGT
>SLAT01000282.1 GCA_007126715.1 Roseinatronobacter sp. | reverse complement strand
GACCCCTTTACCCGCCGCGCCTATGCTGAAATCCTGTTTGGGTTCATCCGCAAGGATTACCGGCGCGTGGCAGAAGTGCATTTTGAAGCAGGCTATGTCCCCCCTGACCGCGATATCGACGAATTTGCCCGTGCCTTGCGGTCTGTTGGGGAACCGATTTTTGGCATGGATGCGCGCCATATCTCGATGGCACGGCTTTTGGCCTATCTGTTCGAGGTCACCGAACGATTCGGCATGGAAACCCGCACCGAGCTGATCTTGCTACAGCGCACAATGGTCGTGGTCGAAGGGGTCGCGAGATCGCTGAACCCGGAAATCAACATGTGGCATGTCGCCAAGCCGGTGGTTGAAGAATACATCCGCGAAAGCATCGGCCCAAAGGCGCTGGCGGGGGATCTTCTTGCCACTGTGCGTATCTTGGCGCGTTTTGGCCCGCATATGCCGCGGCTTGTCGAAGATGCCCTGATAGCCCAAGCGCACCCCGAACGGCGCGCATTGGCGCCTAACCGCAATCGCCCGGTCATCTGGGGTCTGATTGGCGGTGGGTTGGTAGGCTTGGGCGTCGTGCTTGGTGCGATGCTCTGACGGGGGTGCTGAAATCAGGTCCAGTCCGGTGCAGATTTCAGGGCCGAGAGTGTGTTCAGCAGATGCGCCCGATCCAGCAAGACCAGCATTCCGGGCTGATCGAATTCCAGAACGACCTGCTCCGCGTTCGTGCGATTTGAAGTGCCAATCTGCACGGCAGGGGCAAATTTCGCACCTTCTATCGGCCAGTATAGCCCGCTGGAGCGGCCCGAAACAGGCGCCATTGGAAACAACGAAAACCGCGCGCCCATCGGCAAAGCAAGTGTCAAACGTGGTGGTGCCAAAAAACAGATGTCCTGCGCCGCCAGCATGATCACACGCGCACGCCCGTGGCGTACCAGCGACGACATGGACGCAAGCGTATGATCCAGCCGCGCCCCGTCAAACCCCAATGCAAGCACGAACGGCGCGCGCAGCGTGCGCAGGCATTTATCAAAATCCGTACTGTCTTGTTCGGGGATATGGATGACCTTGTCGCCCAGATCTGATCTGATGATGGGATCCAGCGAGTCCAGATCACCGATGACATGCTGTGGGACATGCCCAGATGCCAAAAGCCCATTCGCCCCGCCGTCTGCCGCAATCAGAACAGGAGCAAGGCCAAGCGCCTGTTTCAGATCCTTTTGTGAGTAGATTCCACCCCCCACAAGCGTCACACCATAGATTGAGTCGACAGGCTGGCACATTATTATAAACTTTTCCCAGAGTGCGAATCGGACTTTTCTTAGCCATATTCAGATCATCAAATCACCAAAGTCTGAACATCTAATCGCTCATGTCTTAAGCGACTCTCCAGTTGCACAGGTAACGAAAGCGAGCATGTTATGGTTGGCCCTAACAAGATTTTGACAGTGTCTTACGGCACATTCTCCTGCACCCTTGAAGGGTTTGATGAACCTTTTGGAACAATGCAGGGCATAGCTGAATACTTCCGCGACCTTGCGGCAGAAGACAGGTATTTCGGGGCAGAACCTCCAACACCCGACGCCGAGATGTTGCATCGGATCGCAGAGCGCGAGATTCAACGCCGCGTAGAAGCGCGTGTTCAGGAAAATGGCGTGGTCCTGCGGCCAGAGGCGCTTTCGCAAGGTGATTCGGGCACATTGGCCCTGGCTTCCGAGGGTAAAGCCAAGAAAAGTTCTGAAACCAAGGCTATGCCTGAGACGGTGCCAGAGGAGAAACGCGGTCAAGAAGTTGCTGTGCAAAATGATCTTGCAGATGTTTCCGCCGAAGCGCCCCACGCTGTAGAAGAAAAATCTCCTGAAACTGCTGCGACCGAGGTTACTGCGCCGGCTGCACCAAAGTTGGCGACAGAAGCTGAAGACGCCACCAAGTCCGAGGCTGCCGAGGCCAAGCCAGAGGAAGAGCAGACAGAATCACTCGCTGCGGATGACGTGCAAGACGCGCCGCAAGATATGAATGACGCCAATAGAATAGATGCCGAAGTTGCACAGTCAGATCCCGAAAAACAGTCAGATCCCGAAAATGAGGTATCGCAAAAGGCTGTTGTGCAGGTGGCTGAAGTTGCGCCTTCAACCAGCATAAGTGATAAACTGGCCCGTATCCGCGCCCGTATTGCGCATGCTGCAAGCGCGGCTCCCAATGTTCAGTTGGCAACGATTTCTACAAAGAAACATCCCTCCGAGACACCGGCGACCCCTGAGCCGTCAGCGAATTCCGAGGAAGTGGCTGCAGCTACTGGTTCCGAGGTCCTGATGGACCAAAGCGCTTTCGACGATGCTGTGTGGGACGACGCCGAGACAGGTGATAGCGCTGCCCAAGAGGCAGACGAGATAGCGAAAGAAACGGCAGAGGTTCCTGAACAGCCTGATATGGTTGAGGTTGCATCAGACGATGACAGCATCAGCGATGAGGCAGCAGAAGAGCCAGAGGAATCTGCAGACGAGGATTCCGTCCTTGCTGCGCATTTCGAACGCGACGACGCAGATTTTGATGCAGATTTCGACGATTTCGATGATGACGATTTCGATGCCGACCTGAAACACAGCTACGCGGCTGCCATGCCAGTTGAGGCCGAGCCGGAGAAAGCCGTTTCCGAAACCAAAGCACCGGATTTGCACCTTTCGGACAAGCAGCTGCGTGAACAGATTCGCAGCATGATCGGTGACACCGGCCTGAGCAAGAATGACGAATCAGACCTTGTTTCGGAACTTGCCCATATCGAGCGTCAGGCCGCGCCGCGTCGCGCAACGAATGCGCGCGCACAGTTCGATGCGATGATCGGTGATACAGATGAAACGGCCGCACGTCTGATGGAGACTGCGCGCTCTGAATTGGGACAGGTTGAGTCGCAGCGCCGCCGTGAGACTTTCGAGCATATGCGCGTCGCAGTGGATGCGACCCGCGCAGAAGAGGCCGCGACCGGTCCGCGGCGTCCTGACATCGCACAAGCGCGGGAAATCGAGCGGTACCGTGAGGATCTGGTTGCCCCGGAACCGCTGCGTTCAGTGACAGGGCGCGATGATGCTCCGAAGGAGAGTGCTGCGGTAGAGCCTGAAACGCTCAGCCAGGACTTGGAAGATGCCAAAATTACGCATAGCCCAGCCGCAGAAGATACTAAGCCAGCCGAGATTTCCGCGAGCAAGCCAGAACAGGAAAACGTATCTGATCAAGAAACGCTTGCCCAGGCAATTCAGCCCGTGCCCCGGCGGCCAGCGCGGCCAGAGGGCACAAAACGCTCTCGGCCCGAGCCTGATCGCGCACCGCTGGTGCTTGTGTCAGAGCAGCGCGTCGATGAAACGGATCTGTCAACGCCTGTTCGCCCACGTCGCGTGATCAGTGCAGCGGCGCGGTCGATAGATTTGGATGGCCTGAAGAAAGCATCGCCGCTTTCCGCTGAAGATCGGAAGGCCTTCAAGGACTTCGCAGAAGCTGTTGATGCTTGGTTGCTGGATGAACAGATCGAGGCGGCGGCAGCCTTCAAGACGCATCTGAAAGGGCAGCAGGAATTCACGCGTGTCGATCTGATGAGCTATGTCCTTGCCTATAATGAAGGACGGGACGTGACGCGGGACGATATGCTGCGCGGCTTCGGAACCCTGTTGCGCGAAGGACGTCTGCAACGCGGTGAGGGTGGTGCATTCCGGCTATCCTCGGCGTCGGAATTCGATCAGCCAGCCCGCAAATATGTATCAGGCTAAGGCACAGGTAAACGACAAGTTTCCAACCTGACCAGTCTTTCACAAGGCCCCGGATCGCTCCGGGGCCTTGTGTTATTTGTGTTATGAAATGCTGATATTGCTGCGCAGTAGCGATAGTTAGATGAAAATCATAAAAAAAGGGGCCAATTACTGGCCCCTTTTTCGTCAATTTCGCATCACATGTCAGGTCAATGTGCGCTCGATCTCTTCGCGTTCGAATATCTCGATGACATCCTTGGCGCGGATATCGTCGTAATTCTCAAAGGCCATGCCGCATTCCTGACCGGACTGCACTTCCTTGACCTCGTCCTTGAAGCGCTTGAGTGTCTTGAGTGTGCCTTCGTGCATAACAACGTTGTCACGCAGCAGACGCACACCGGCAGATCGCCGCGCCACCCCTTCAGTTACCAGACAGCCAGCAACTTTGCCTACGCCGGACACCTTGAAGACTTCGCGGATTTCAGCGTAGCCAATGAAGTTTTCGCGCACTTCGGCAGAGAGCAGCCCAGATGCAGCGGCTTTGATGTCATCAACCAGATCATAAATGATCGAGTAATACCGCAGCTCGACCCCCTTCTGGTTGGCCGAATTACGGGCCGAAGCGTTTGCACGGACATTGAAGCCGATGATTGGTGCCCCGGATGCTTCTGCAAGGCCCACATCTGTGTCAGTAATCGCACCAACACCGTAATGCAGAACCCGCACGCGCACCTCGTCATTGCCGATCTTCTCGAGCGCCTGAACGATAGCTTCGGCAGAGCCTTGAACATCGGCTTTCACCAGAACGGGTAGTTCGGCAATATCCTGATCGGCTTTGGCCTTTGCCATAAGCTGTTCCAGGGTTGTTGCGGCACCGGCGGCAGCGCGTTTATCTTTGGCTGCTTCCTGTCGGTATTCGGCGATTTCACGCGCCTGGGATTCGGTTTCGACGACGTTCAGAACATCGCCTGCTTCCGGTGTGCCATTCAGACCCAGAACCTCAACAGGAACCGAGGGTCCTGCTTCCTTGATACGCTCACCCTTGTCGTTGACCAGTGCGCGAACCTTGCCCCACTGTTCCCCAACAACAAAGATATCACCCTGACGCAATGTACCGTTCTGTACCAGAACAGTCGCCACAGGGCCGCGCCCGACGTCAAGTTGCGCTTCAATCACGGCACCCATCGCATTGCGATCAGGGTTGGCCTTCAGTTCCAGGATCTCTGCCTGTAGCGCGATGGCTTCCAGCAAAGTGTCCAGCCCGGCACCCGTAATGGCCGAGACTTCCACATCCTGCACATCGCCCGACATGGCCTCGACCACGACTTCATGCTGCAACAATTCTGTGCGCACTTTGTTGGCGTCCGCTGCGGGCTTGTCACATTTGTTGATCGCCACGATCATCGGAACCTTGGCGGCCTTGGCATGATTGATAGCCTCGATCGTTTGCGGCATGACAGAGTCATCTGCCGCGACAACCAGAACGACAATATCTGTCACATTCGCGCCACGTGCCCGCATGCTGGTAAACGCAGCGTGGCCAGGCGTATCGAGGAACGACAGAAGCGCGCCGCTCTCGGTCTGTACCTGATAGGCACCGATATGCTGCGTGATGCCGCCAGCTTCGCCAGAAACAACACTGGTTTTGCGAATAGCATCCAGAAGCGATGTCTTGCCGTGATCAACATGGCCCATGATCGTGATGATCGGGGCACGTGATTGCAGATCTTCGGGGGCGTCGTCGGTTTGTGTGATGACCTGCTCGACGTCTGAATCAGAGACGCGCACAACCTTGTGCCCGAATTCCTCGATCAGCAATTCGGCAGTGTCAGCGTCGATCGTCTGGTTCATGGTCGCCATAACGCCCATTTTCATAAGCGATTTGACCACATCTGCCACACGTTCGGCCATACGGTTGGCAAGTTCCTGCACCACGATGGTTTCAGGCAACTGCACCTCGCGCACGATTTTCTCGCGCGTCTGGGTCTGGCCCATGGCTTTTTGACGCGCACGTTCCTGTTTGCGCTTCATCGCGGCCATCGACCGTTGGCGACCACCATCGCCTGCCAGCGCATCTTTCAGCGTCAGTTTTCCTGCGCGGCGGCCACCAGCGTCATCACGTGGTTTGGCGCGCACGGCGCGATCTTCTTCCCCGCGCTTGACGGATTTGCGCGCATCTTGCGGTGCAGCAGTTGGGCGCGCGCGTTCTGACAACGGGGCTGCCGTAGCTGTTGGCGCGGCTGGCGTTTCGTCTTCCTGTGCCTTGCGGGCGGCTTTCTCGACTTTTTCAGCCTTCGCTTCGGCTGCAGCCTTGGCGCGTGCTTCTTCGTCTTCCTTGGCACGCAACGCGGCTTCGCGCTCGCGTTCCTCACGCTCGCGCGCTTCGGCTTCTTCGCGACGGCGCTGGCGGTCTTCTTCGCGGGCACGCTCTTCCGCGTCGCGTACAGCGGCGTCCTGCGTTTCGCGGGCCTTTGCTGCGGCCAACGCCTTCAGGCGGCGCTCCATTTCGGCGTCGGTTATCCCGGCGGGGCGGCGCGATGGATCAGATTGCGCAGGGACTTTCCCCTGCGTTCCAGATGCCTGCTGGGCGCCCGGCTTTGGGACGACCACGCGCTTGCGTTTCTTCTCGACAACAACGGATTTTGTCCGCCCATGGCTGAAGCTTTGCTTCACATGGCCGCCCTTGCCGCCTAGTCCGAGTGTTTTCTTTCCGTCTGTATCGCTCATGCGTCCGTCTTATCCTCTCCGGCGGCATATCCGCCGATACCTGTGCGCAAACCTTTCAGTCTTGCCGCTTCCTCTACAACAGCTTGACTGAGTCCACCAGCACGAAGCGCAGCATGTATCACATGTTCACGCCCAAATGCCAAACCTAATTCCTGCGCACTGAGCCAACCAATGTAGCTGTCAGGCCCATCGGGTGGGCGCAGTTTCGTTTTCCCGCGAGTCGAGCCGTCATGGGCCTGAATCAGAATGGCCATATCGTCTTTCAGCGCAAGATCGCGGCATTTTTCATAGCCCGCGAGGGCTAACCCGCTTTTTCGCGCCAGCGAAATTAGATCAATCACACGGCGCAGCATCAACGCCTCAACCAGATCTGCAAGTCCTTCGGGGACAGACACAGCTTGGCGCGCAGCGCGGGCAAAGGCCTTCTTTTTCTCTGCCTGCTCCAACATGGCGCGATCCGCACTGACCCAGATTCCACGGCCCGGCAATTTACCAGCCAGGTCCGGTACAATCTGGTTATCCGGCCCGACAACAAAACGGATCAGGGCGCGCGCATCTCCGGATGTGCCGGATACGATGCAGCGCCGCTCTGGCCCGTCTTTTGTGTCCTTCTTGCCGCCGCGCGTCATCTGCGCCTCCGCGCCGCTCAGTGTGCTTCACCCTCTAGTTCGGCGTCGTCTTGCTCTGCGTCGTCATCTTCTGCGGCTTCTGGTTCAAGCTCGCTTGGGTCAACCCAGCCCAACAGAACCCGTGCGGTCATGACCAGATGCTGCGCTTCCTCAAGGCTCATGTCGAAGCTTTCCAGAAGCCCCTCATCCTTGACGCGTTCCCCGTCCACGGTAGTCCAGCCGCCTGCCAGTTCCCAATCCGCACAAGTTGCGAAGTCTTCCAGCGTCTTGATGCCGTCCTTGGCCAGCGCTTCGACCATCTGCGGTGTCAGCCCCTCGAACTCGATCAGGCTTTCTTCGACACCCAATGCACGCGCGCTTTCCAGCGCGGCGGCTGCCACAGCTTCCAGCCGTTCGCGAGCGCGGGTCTGCAATTCCTGCGCGGTTTCTTCGTCAAAACCGTCGATGGTCAGCAGTTCGTCAAGATCGACATAGGCAACTTCTTCAAGCGAGGTGAACTCCTCTGCGACCAGAAGTTGTGCCATCATCTCGTCAATGTCCAACTCGTCGATGAACAGCTTGGTGCGCAGGGCAAATTCGGCCTGACGACGTGCTGATTCCTCGGATTCGGTCAGAATGTCGATATCAAGCCCCGTCAATTGGCTTGCAAGACGCACATTCTGCCCGCGCCGGCCAATGGCCAGTGAAAGTTGCTCATCGGGCACGACGACCTCGATCTTGCCAGCTTCTTCGTCGATCACAACCTTGCTGACTTCGGCAGGTTGCAATGCGTTGACAAGGAATGTCGCCTGATCTTCGGTCCAGGGGATGATGTCGATCTTCTCGCCCTGCAATTCATTGACCACGGCTTGCACACGGCTGCCGCGCATACCAACACAGGCACCAACCGGGTCGATCCCCGAATCATACGAGATGACGCCGATTTTGGCGCGCGACCCGGGGTCACGGGCAACGGCCTTGATCTCGATGATGCCATCATAGATTTCCGGCACTTCCATCTTGAACAGTTCAGCCATGAATTCCGGCGCGGTCCGCGACAGGAATATCTGTGGTCCACGGGCTTCGCGGCGCACATCCTTGACATAGCAGCGGATGCGGTCGCCATTGCGGTAGCTTTCACGCCCGATTTTCTCGTTCCGGCGCAGGACAGCTTCGCCACGACCAACATCGACGATGATATTGCCATATTCCTCGCGCTTGACGACACCATTAAGGATGGTGCCCGCTCGATCCTTGAATTCTTCATACTGGCGGTCACGTTCGGCTTCGCGAACGCGTTGCAGGATAACTTGCTTGGCGGATTGCGCGGCAATCCGGCCCAACTCTACCGGGGGAACGCGGTCAATAATCTCGTCACCCAGTTTCGGGTCTTCCAGATATGGTTTGGCCTGTTCGACGGTCAGTTGTGCGTGGTAGTTTTCCAGCTCTTCTTCGTCGACAACTGTACGCACGCGGGTAAACGCGGCAACACCTGTCTTGCGGTCGATGCTGACGCGAATATCCATATCCGCGCCGTAGCGTGACTTGGCCGCGCGTGCGAGGCTGTCTTCCATCGCCTGAATGACCAGTTCGGGGTCAATCATCTTCTCGCGGGCGACGGCCTCGGCGGTTTGCAGCAATTCAAGCTGGTTGGCAGAGGTGATTGCCATCTCTCAGTCCTCCTGATGGGGCGCATCCTGCGCGTCCGCTTGCGTTTCGTCTTCAATCTCGTCGAATTGGCTTTCGTCGAATGCGCCGCTTTCCTTTCGGGCGCGAAGCATCTCGGCGATCAATGCATCTGTCAGCACCAGTTTCGCTTCAGACAGCCAATCGAATTGCAGGCCGATCGTGATCGCCTCGCCATTCTCTTCAATCTCGATCAGAACCTCATCGCCCTCGACGCCTGCAAGCTCGCCCTTGAAGCGGCGGCGTCCGTCGATCAGTTCTGTCGTCTCCAGCCGTGCCTCATACCCTTCCCATACGGCGAAATCCTTCAGCCGGGTCAAAGGACGGTCAATTCCGGGACTGGATACTTCGAGTGTATATGCGTCCTCAAGCGGGTCTTCAACATCCAGCGCGGCTGATACTGCGGTGGAAATTGCAGCGCAATCGGCAACCTCAATCCCGCCATCAGGGCGGTCCGCCATGATCTGCAGCGTTCGCGTCTTGCCTGACATCAGCCGAAGGCGCACCAATTCAAAACCCAGTCCTTCGATCACCGGGGTGACGATGCTGGCCAGTCGCTGATCTAACGATGTCTTGGCGATGAGATCGCTCATTGTTGCCCCTTTCCCGGGCCAAACACAAAAAAACGGGCGCGCGGCCCGTTATGATTTCCGGTGGTGCCTGTGTGTCAGACGCCGCTGTTGTTGCGCTGCCTAAATCAGTTGCGCCCGGAGATCAAGCGAAACCGACATGGCGCACTTAAATATCGGAACAACTACACCAGACAAGGCGAAAAGATCAGTATTGACCCCCAATTGCCAAGACGATTCAATGGTGCACTATTCGCGAGACATGTTGCTTTGTTACAGCCTCAGCCGATGCCCTTCATGGCGCAAATGGTTCATCACCCGCAGCAATTCAGCGCTAATCCCCGGCTCTGACAGCGCGTGACCTGCGACAGGGACCATCTCAAGGCGTGATCTGCCCCAAGCTGAATGCAAATTCCACGCGGTCTGCGGTGGACAGATCATGTCATAGCGCCCTTGCACGATGGTGCCGGGAACATCTTGCATACGATAAAGCCCCTGCATCAGCGCCCCATCCTCGCCAAGAAAGCAGCCATTCGCAAAATAATGGTTCTCCAACCGGGCAAAGGCGCGTGCGTAATCGCTTGGCGCGTCACCAACCCCAAGCCCGCGTGTCTCGATCGAGGCGAGGGCGTTTTCCCATCGCGTCCAACTGCGCGCGAATCGGTTCTCTTCGTGGACATTGCCGCTAAACAGCCGTCTGGAATATGCGGCGATCAGGTCATCATGTTCTTCTTCAGGAACCGGGCGGGTAAATTGTGCCCAGATTTCCGGGAAGAAACGGGCTGCGCCACCTCCGTAGAACCAGTTCAACTCTACCTGTGTGCCAAGAAAGACACCACGCAAGATCAGATAGGCGGCACGGTCGGGATGCGCCTGAGCGTAAGCCAGTGACAATGTCGCACCCCAACTGCCGCCAAACACCATCCAGCGCGAAATCCCCAAGGTTTCGCGAATCAGTTCGATATCGGCGATCAGATGCTGCGTTGTATTGGCCGTGACAGAGGCGGCAGGTTTTGAGCGACCACAACCGCGCTGATCGAAAAGAACAACACGGTATGTGGAAGGATCAAAGAAACGCCGCATTGTGGGGCTGCATCCGCCGCCGGGCCCACCATGCAGCACCACCACCGGAATCCCGTTCGGGTGGCCTGATTGTTCCACATAAACGCGGTGCCCGTCCCCAACATCCAGAAGGCGCTGGTCGAACGGGTCGCAAATCGGATATAGCGCCGATCCTGTGGTGTCATGTCCTGCAGACTTGTCCATACCTGATACTATATAGTGAGAAAAGCTGACCTGCCATAAGCATGTCACGAAAAAGCTGGAGGAAGCATGGGTGTGTCAACAATTGATCCCAGCGAGATCGCAAAATTCGAGGCGATGGCCGCAGAGTGGTGGGACCCAAACGGAAAGTTCAAACCGCTGCACATGCTCAATCCATGCAGGCTGGACTATATCACGCAGCAGATAGCCGCTGAATTTGACCGTGATCTGACGCAGCCAAAGCCTTTTGCGGGCCTGCGTGTGCTGGATATCGGGTGCGGTGGCGGGTTGTTGTCTGAACCGATGGCGCGCTTGGGTGCGGATGTAGTGGGCGCAGATGCCGCAGAGGGCAACCTGCCCGTTGCCCGGATACATGCCGCTCAACAGGGGTTGCAGATAGATTACCGCCATACCACCGCTGAAGACATGGTCGCACAAGGCGCAGAGTTCGACGTGGTGCTGAACATGGAGGTGATCGAACATGTGGCCGATCCGCTGGCATTTCTGACGGCATGCCGCAATCTGCTGGTACCGGGCGGCTTGATGATCTGTTCAACCCTGAACCGCACCGCAAAAAGCTTTGCGATGGCGATTGTCGGCGCAGAGTATGTGATGCGCTGGTTGCCAAAGGGCACGCATGAGTGGTCGAAATTCATCACACCGGACGAGTTGTATGCGCTGTTGCAAAATGCGGGCCTGAGCCCGGTGGATCGCAAGGGTCTTGTGTTCGACAAGCTGTCCTGGGGATGGTCTGTTTCAGAGCGGGACCTGTCAGTGAACTACGTTACTGCGTCGATCAGGCCGTGACGTTGCATGTGAGTATTTGCAGCAAGAAAATGCAGTTCAGCTATAGGCAAATACCAGCAGGACAACGCCAAGAAGCACGCGATATATAACATATGGGGTGAAGCTGACGGTGTGCAGCAGTTTCATCATGAAGACAAGCGCTGCCCATGCCGCGAAAAAGGAAATGAGCGCAGCGATAGCGCCGTCGCGCGCGGCCTGCCAGTCGGCGATGCGAACCACATCAATGCCCATAAGCGCGCCAGATGCTATGATCGTGGGAATGGACATGAGCATCGAGAGTTTCGCTGCATCATGGCGACCATACCCCAGCGCGCGCGCACCCGAGATCACGATGCCGGAGCGCGATGTGCCGGGAATTAGCGCTATGGCTTGCCACAGGCCAAGATAGAGGGCGTGTTTCATTGTCCAGCCGGCGGCAGTGCGCGTCTGCTTGCCCGTTCGGTCAGTGAAGTAGAGCACGATCCCGAAAATGATCATCATCCAGCCGATTACAGCGACAGAGCGCAGCATGTCCATGATGCCGAAGATTTTGAAGATCAGCCCAAGGATCATGACGGGAATGGTTGCGATTATCAGGCAGAGCGCAAGAAATCCGCCGCGCGTCTCGATCCGTCCGCGGGCCAGTTCGGGCACACCACGTGCGGCCAGCCCGACATCTGCACGGAAGTACCAGCAGACAGCGAAGAGGGTCCCGACATGGACTGCGACATCAATTACAAGACCCTGATCATCCAATGATGTTAGGGCGGGCAGTAATATCAGGTGGCCAGAGGATGATACCGGCAGGAACTCGGTAACGCCCTGGATGACCGCCAGTAAAAATAAATGGAAGAGTGACATGCCCAACCTCGTTGCAATCGCCGCACCCTAAAGCCATTCGCAGGAAAGTGGAATCTGCAAAAAGAGTAAGTAAGACTGACATAAATTTATGCTATTTGGCGTAGAAAAGTTCACATCAGGGCAAAATACTTACAAATAGGTCAATAGTTATGACTTTTCATGCGGTGTGAGCCTGTGTAAAAGGGCAAAAATTCCTGGAGGATCAGCCATGGCGAAACAGCAAATGCTCCGCTTCGTGACGCTTGAGAAAGAGATGCCCGAAAAGCGTCCGCCGAATCTGCGTTCGGAAGACTTCAACGAAATCTATGCCGAATATGCTGAAGAAAAAGCAGCCGATCAGGCCGGGCGGTGCAGCCAGTGTGGCGTGCCCTATTGCCAGAGCCATTGTCCATTGCACAACAATATCCCCGACTGGCTGATGATGACTGCAACAGGGCGGTTGCAAGAAGCCTATGAGTTAAGTCAGGCGACAAATACCTTCCCCGAGATATGCGGCCGGATCTGCCCGCAGGACCGCCTGTGCGAGGGAAATTGCGTGATCGAGCAGGCAGGCCACGGCACCGTGACGATTGGGTCTGTTGAGAAATACATCACCGATACGGCTTGGGAAAAAGGCTGGGTCAAGCCGATTGCGCCTGTATCCGAGCGGGGCGAGTCCGTTGCGGTGATCGGGGCCGGACCGGGAGGGCTGGCCGCAGCCGACATGCTGCGCCGCGCTGGTGTTCAGGTGACCGTTTATGACCGATATGACCGCGCAGGGGGGCTGATGACCTACGGCATTCCCGGCTTCAAGCTGGAGAAACCTGTCGTCATGCGCCGGATCGAGCAGCTTG